>NZ_JBFUFP010000010.1:0-29467 GCF_056403375.1 Rhizobacter sp. P2_H2 | reverse complement strand
AGTCCGCACAGGGTTTGCGCGGGGCGGCTCGCTGCATTTTTTTGAATGGTTGCGACAAGCCGGGTGAACTTCGCCCGCCTGACCCGCTCTTAAAGTCGCACTTCACACCCGCAGCTCTGCCTGCGCAAGTGCTTCAAACTGTTTCAAGGCCTTCCATGCGCGCTCCGCCTTCACGCTACGACGCCGTTGCCATCAGCTTCCACTGGCTGCTGGGGCTGGCCATCGTCGCCACGTTCTGCTTCGGGCTGTACATGAGCGGCCTGCCGTTCTCGCCGCAGCGCCTGAAGCTCTTCAACTGGCACAAGTGGGCGGGCGTGACGATCCTCGCGCTGTCGGCGCTGCGCCTGTTGTGGCGCCTGACGCACCGCCCGCCGGCCGACCTGCCGGCGCCCGCCTGGCAGCAGCGAGCATCGCACTGGACGCACACGCTGCTGTACGTGCTGTTCTTCGCGGTGCCGCTGGCCGGCTGGGCGTACAGCTCGGCGGCCGGCTTCCCGATCGTCGCGTTCGGGCTGCTGCCGCTGCCGGATTTCGTGCCGGTCGACAAGGCGCTGGCCGAGACCGCGAAGCAGGCCCATGCGCTGCTCGCCTACGGCCTGGCCGCGCTGGTGCTGCTGCACGTCGCCGCCGCGCTGAAGCACCAGATCATCGACCGCGACGGCCTGCTCGCCCGCATGCTGCCCGGCGGTTCGCGCTGACCCTCACCTTTCACCGGGAGACCCACGAATGAAAACCTACCTCACCGTCGCGAGCTTCGCCCTCGCTGCCGCGTTCGCCTTCCCTGCCTGCGCCCAGGCGCAGCAGAAGGTGGTGCCGGCACAAAGCGAGATCGCCTTCACCAGCAAGCAGATGGGCGTGCCGGTCGACGGCAAGTTCCGCAAGTTCGACGCGCAGGTCGCGTTCGACCCGAAGAAGCCCGAGGCCGCGAAGATCGGCTTCACGATCGACCTGGCCAGCGTCTCGCTCGGCACCGCCGAGACCGAGGCCGAAGTCGCCAAGCCGGACTGGTTCAACACCAAGTCGTTCCCGCAGGCCACCTTCCAGTCGACCACCGTCAAGGCCACCGGTCCGGGCAAGTTCGACGTGGCCGGCAAGCTGGCGATCAAGGGCGCGAGCCACGACGTGGTGGTGCCGGTCGTGCTGGCGCAGGCCGGCGGCAACACCACGGCGACCGGCAGCTTCGTGATCAAGCGCCTCGATTTCAAGATCGGTGACGGCGACTGGAAGGACACCTCGATGGTGGCCAACGACGTCACCGTCAAGTTCAAGCTCGCGCTGACCGGCGTGGGCGCCCTCTGATTTCTCTGCAGTACCTCTTCCACCTCACCAGGACCATTCCCATGCTGACCAAGACCCTGCTCGCCGCCGCCGCCCTCGCCGCTGCCGGCCTCGCCCACGCCGAAGCCGCGACCTACGCGGTCGACCCGACCCACACCTTCGTGACCTTCGAGGCGAAGCACTTCAACACCAGCACGCTGCGCGGCCGCTTCGACAAGAAGGAAGGCACCGTCTCGTTCGACAAGGCCGGCAAGAGCGGCCGTGCCGAGGTGACCTTCGACATGACCTCGGTCAGCACCGGCGTGCCGGCGCTGGACACGCACCTGAAGGGCAAGGACTTCTTCAACGCCGCCGAGGCGCCGACCGCCAAGTTCGTCGGCGACAAGTTCGCGTTCGACGGCGCCGGCAAGGTGACCTCGGTCGCCGGCACGCTGACGATGAACGGCAAGACCCAGCCGGTCACGCTGACGGCCGCGAACTTCAACTGCTACGACAACCCGATGCTCAAGCGCGAAGTGTGCGGCGGCGACTTCGAGACGACGATCCAGCGCAGCCAGTGGGGCGTCAGCTACGGCCTGCAGTACGGCCTGCCGGACAACATCCGCCTGCTGATCCAGATCGAAGCCGTCAAGCAGTAATCACCTCGTTCCGGCCTCGAGCCGGAACACCGATACCGCGCCGGCCAGCCGCTGGGCCTGCGCGTTCAGGCTGCCCGCCGCGGCGGCCGACTCCTCGACCAGCGCGGCGTTCTGCTGCGTCACGCCGTCGAGCTGCTGCACCGCGTCGTTGACCTGGCCGACGCCCTGCGTCTGCTGGCGCGATGCGCCGCTGATCTCGCTGATCAGCGCCGACACCTGGGCGAACCGGCCGACGACGCGTTGCATCGTCGCGCCGGCCTCATCGGCCAGGCGATGCCCTTCCTCGATGCGCTGCGTGCTCTCGGCGACCAGGCCGCGGATCTGCCGCGCCGCCTCGGCGCAGCGTTGCGACAGCGATCGCACCTCGCCGGCCACCACCGAGAAGCCGCGGCCGTGCTCGCCCGATCGGGCCGCCTCGACCGCCGCATTCAGCGCGAGGATGTTGGTCTGCAGCGCGATGCCGTCGATCACGCCGACGATGGTGCCGATGCGCTCGGCCGCCTGCCCGATCTCGTTCATCGTCGCGACCACCTGCGTGACGACCGTGCCGCCGTGATCGGCCACCTGCGAGGCCTCGGCGGCCGCGCTGTCGGCGAGCCGCGCACTTTCGGCATTGCCGCGCACGCTGGTGTCGATCTGGTGCAGCGCCGCGGCCGTCTGCTGCAGGTTGGCCGCCTGCTGTTCGGTGCGGTCCGACAGGTCCATGTTGCCCTGCGCGATCTGCGCGCTCGCGGTGGCGATGCCGTCGGCACCTTCGCGCACCTCGCCGACCACGCGGCGCAGCCCGGCCTGCATGTCGACCAGCGCCTGCAGCACCTCGGCCGCCTCGTCGCGCCCGCTCACCCGGATCTCGCCGCACAGGTCGCCGGTGGCGATGCGCGCAGCGATGCCGCTCGCCTGCTGCAGCGGCCTGGCCACGTCGCGCTGCAGGCGCCACCACACCAGCGCAAACAGCCCGGCGCTGGCCAGCAGCGCACCCGCCAGCACCGACAGGGCGGTGCGGTCGTTCACCGCGACGATGCCGTCGAAGCCGCTGATCTTCTCGTCCGCAAACGCGTTCGAGCGCTCGACGGTGCGGTCGACGCCGCGCCGGTGCGCCTCGTAGTGGGCCTGCACCGCCGGCAGCGCGGCGCGTGCCGCGTCGATGCGTCCGTCGCGCAGCGGCTGCAGCACCTGTGCGCGGGCCGCCTGGAAGAAGCGCTGCGCCGCCTCGTGCTGTTCGCCGAGCAGCTCGTGCTCCAGCCCGTAGGGCGGGTGGGTGCGCCAGTACTCGACGCGGGCGCCGTAGGCGTCGAACAGCACATCGAAACCGCGGGCCGCGTCGGCCGGCGCCAGCGTCCCTTCGAGCGCCTGCGACAGCACCAGCCGCGCCTCGATCAGGTACATCGGCGGCGGCAGCACGTCGGCGGTCACGTCCTTCGCGACGAACACCTGGCGCGCCTGTGCCTGCATGCGCTCGCTGCTCCAGCGGGCACTCGCATGCAGCACCAGCATCGCCACGACGAACATGGCGAGGAACAGCAGCAACACGGACTTGATCGACTTCATCGCAGCACCTCGGCAACACCTGGAACGGCGCCCGAAGCGGGGGCCGTGTCAGGCATTTCGACGTGCTGCCGGTCGCCTTGACCGGGTCATTTGTCCAGGATTTCAGTGGCCGCCGGCCAGCAGCGCCGCGTTGCCGCCGGCCGCCGCGGTGTTGATCGTCAGCGTCTGCTCGGCGCAGAAGCGGTAGAGGTAGTGCGGGCCGCCCGCCTTCGGGCCGGTGCCGCTGAGCCCCTCGCCGCCGAACGGCTGCACGCCGACCACCGCGCCGATCATGTTGCGGTTGACGTAGACGTTGCCGATGCGCGCCGCCTGCGCCAGCCGCAGCGCGCGGCTGTCGATGCGCGTCTGGATGCCCAGCGTCAGCCCGTAGCCGAGCGCGTTGACCTGCGCGATCACGTCGGCCGCGTCGCCGCGCCAGCGCACCACGTGCAGCACCGGGCCGAAGACCTCCTGCCGCACGTCGGCGATGCGCGGCAGCTCGAACGCGACCGGCGCAACCAGGCGCGGGAAGGTCGAGGTCACCGGCGCTTCGCCGATCAGCGTCGCGCTGCCGCGCAGCCGCTCGACGTGGCCGCGGATGCCGGCGAAGGCCCCGTCGTCGATGACCGGGCCGACGTCGGTCGCGAGCAGCGCCGGGTCGTCGACGCGCAGCTCGGCCAGCGCGCCGCGCACCATCTCGATCACGCCGTCGGCCACGCCCTCGTGCACGCACAGCAGCCGCAGCGCCGAGCAGCGCTGGCCGGCCGAGCGGAACGCGCTCTGCACGACGGCGTCGACCACCTGCTCCGGCAGCGCGGTGCTGTCGACCAGCATCGCGTTGATGCCGCCGGTCTCGGCGATCAGCGGCACGATGGCGCCGTCCTTCGCGGCGAGCGTGCGGTTGATGATCTTCGCGACCGCGGTCGAGCCGGTGAAGCACACGCCGGCGGTGCGCGCGTCGGCGACCAGCGCCGCACCGACCGTCTCGCCGGGGCCGTGCAGCATCGCGAGCGCGTCGCGCGGCACGCCGGCGTCGTGCAGCAGCGCGACCAGGCGCTGCGCGACAGCCGGCGTCTGCTCGGCCGGCTTGGCGGCCACCGCGTTGCCGGCCACCAGCGCCGCCACCACCTGGCCGGCGAAGATCGCGAGCGGGAAGTTCCACGGGCTGATGCAGACGAACACGCCGCGGCCGTGCAGCTGCAGCAGGTTGCTCTCGCCGGTCGGGCCCGGCAGGGTCTGCGCGGCCAGCCGCGCCTCGGCCTGGTCGGCGTAGTAGCGGCAGAAGTCGACCGCCTCGCGCACCTCGGCCACGCAGTCGCCCAGGGTCTTGTGCGCCTCCTTCACGAGCAGGCCGCAGAACTCGGGCAGGCGGGCTTCGAGCGCATCGGCGGCGCGGCGCAGCACGGCGGCGCGGTCGGCCAGCGGGGTCGCGTTCCAGGCCTCGAAGCCGGACTGCAAGCGTGCCATCGCGTCGCTCACGTCGGCCACGGTGGATTCGCGCACCGGCTCGACGACGGTCGCGGCCAGTGCCGCGTCCAGCGGCGCCCGCTCCTCGAGGCAGGCCAGGTCGGCCCCGCGCGAGTTGACACGCGCGCCGTCGCCATACAGCGCCCGCGGCAGCGGCTGGCCGATCGCGGCGGCCGGCACCAGCGGCGACGCGAGCAGCTGCTCGACCGGTACCTCGTCGTCCGACAGCTGGTGCACGAACGACGAATTGGCGCCGTTCTCCAGCAGCCGGCGCACCAGGTAGGCCAGCAGGTCGCGGTGCTCGCCGACCGGCGCGTACACGCGCACCGGGATGCCGGCATCGCGCATGACTTCTCGATAGACGCCCTCGCCCATCCCGTGCAGCCGCTGCATCTCGAACGGTGCGCCGGCCGCCCGCGCCATCTGCAGGATCGCCGCGATGGTGCCGGCGTTGTGGGTCGCGAACTGCGGGTAGATCACGTCCGCATGCCCGATCAGCGCGCGGGCGCAGGCCAGGTACGAGATGTCGGTGTGGTGCTTGTGCGTGAACACCGGGTAGCCGGCCAGGCCCAGCTCCTGCGCGCGCTTGATCTCGCCGTCCCAGTAGGCGCCCTTGACCAGCCGCACCATGAACTTCAGGCCGTGCCGGCGGGCGATGCGCGCGACCTCGTCGACCACCTGCAGCGCCCGCGTCTGGTAGGCCTGCACCGCGAGGCCGAAGCCGCGCCACTGCGGGAACTGCTGCGCGATGCGCTCGGCCAGTGCGTCCAGCACGTCGAGCGAGAGCTCCAGGCGGTCGCTCTCCTCGGCATCGATCGTCAGGTTGATGTTGGCGCGCGCGGCCTGCTCGATCAGCTGCCACACGCGGGGCAGCAGCTCGGCGCCGACGCGCTCGCGCTGCGCGTCTTCATAGCGCGAGAAGAGCGCGCTGAGCTTGATCGAGATGCCGTCGGCCGATTCGGGCCCGGCGGCGACGCGGCCACCGCCGATCGCCTCGATCGCCTTCGCGTACGACGCCAGGTAGCGCCGCGCATCGGCCTCGGTGCGCGCGCCCTCGCCGAGCATGTCGTAGCTGAAGCGCAGGCCGGCGTGCTGCTTGCGGGCCGCTGCCGCCTCGCCCATCGCCTCGGCGATGTCGCGGCCGAGCACGAACTGCCGGCCGAGCAGCTGGATCGCGCGCACCGTCGCGGCCACCACCGTCTGCGCGCCGAGGCGCTTGAACAGCCCGGCCTCCGCATCGGCTTGCGGCAGGAATTTCTTCGACAGCGAGATCGCGCTGGCCGACAGGCTCGCCAGCATCTGGTGCGGCCCGCCCGACGACGCATCGAATTCCGCCTTGCCGAGCTGGTCGGCCGTCAGCGCGATCGCGGTCTCGGCATCGGGCACGCGCAGCAGCGCCTCGGCCAGCCGCATCAGCGCCAGCCCCTCGGCGCTGGAGATCGGGTATTCCCGCAGCAGCGACTCCATCGCCCAGAACGGTGCCGGCTTGTCGCGCACCGCCTGCACCCAGGGCCGCGCCGCCTGTTGCACCGCCGCCCAATCCAGCGCCTGCGCGAGGGGTGGCGTCAGGCTTGCTAACAACTCCAGTTCAGCGCGGTACGGGTAGGGCAGGCGGGCGCGAGCCGGCGGCAAAAAAATCATCTTGGGTCACCATTGGTGTTAGTTCTACTAGCGTATCTGCTGATTACATGAATTAATCACCGACAAAAAGCCGGACCTCGAATTCATTCACCATGAAAAGCAATCACAGCCTGCCTGCCACGCTGGACAAGATCGATGCCCGCATCCTGGGCGCGCTGCAGCAGGACGGGCGCATCTCGAACCTGAAGCTCGCCGAGACGGTGCACCTGTCGCCGACCGCCGTGCTGGAGCGGGTGAAGCGGCTGACGCGCGACGGCTTCATCCTCGGCTACGAGGCGCGATTGAACCCCGACAAGCTCGGCGCAGGAATGATGGTCTTCATCGAGGTCGTGCTCGACCGCACGACGCCGGACGTGATGAAGGCCTTCAAGGCGGCGGTGCAGGTGCGGCCGGAGATTCTCGAATGCCACCTGGTGGCGGGCGGCTTCGACTACCTGATCAAGACGCGCGTGGCCGACATGGGCTCGTACCGCGAGCTGATCGGCTCGGTGATCTGGAGCCTGCCGGGGGTGCGGGAGACGCACACGTATGCGGTGATGGAGGAGGTCAAGAACACGACGGCTCTTCCGATCTGAGCTCTGAGTTCGGAAGGCGGGTGCGGGGAGGCTGTGGCGCGCCGTCGGGTGCGGTCTTCGCCCCTCTCGGGGCGAAGACTSCCCTSCRCTGACTGRTTTCAWGGCCCGTCGCCCAAACTCCCGCCACTCACTKCGTTCGTTGTGGTCAAACAGTGGGCGACAGTCAGTTCACGAAGCGTGCTGGCGCACGCGGGCCATGAAAYCMGCCAGYTCCGGCGCCCCSTCCTKATTGGCGCWCCACAGMCTCCCCGCACCCGCCTTCTGCCACCGCCCTGCCTTTTGGGAGGTGACAAGCGAACAAAWGGGGATTGAGCCCGGGTTGTCACCCGGGACTGGAGCGCCCACCGAAAATCGCGCTGCCGACGCGCACCATCGTCGCACCCTCGGCGATCGCCGCATCCATGTCGGCCGACATACCCATGGACAAGGTATCCAGCGCGAGTCCTTCGGTGTTCAATTGCTCCAGCAATTCCCGCAGCGCCCGGTGCGGTGCGCGCTGGGCCTCGAAGTCGCCGACCGGCTCGGGAATCGCCATCAACCCACGCAGCCTGACTTGCGGCAGCGCCACGACCTGCCGCGCCACCTCGGCCACCTCGCCCGGCACCAGCCCGCTCTTGCTCGCCTCGCCGCTGATATTCACCTGCAGGCACAGCTGCAGCGGTGCCAGATGGGCAGGCCGCTGCTCCGACAGCCGCTGCGCGACCTTCAGCCGGTCGACGGTGTGCACCCAGTCGAACTGCTCGGCGACGACGCGCGTCTTGTTGCTCTGCAGCGGGCCGATCAGGTGCCACTCGACCTGGCTGCGCAACTCGGCCAGCGCGGCGATCTTGTCGACGCCCTCCTGCACGTAGTTCTCGCCGAAGCGGCGCTCGCCGGCGGCAAAGGCCTCGCGCACGGCCTGCGGCCCGAAGGTTTTGGTAACACACAGCAGCGTGACGCTTCGCACGGGGCGTTGTGAGACCACACACGCCTGCGTGATGCGTTGGTGCACTTGTTGTATGTTCGAAGCAATCGTCGCCATAATTCCCCGAGCCTATCTCAAGCCACCAGGGACACCCGGGAAAGGCGGCGCAGCGAGCCGCGCCGACGAGGTGGCCGCTCACAACCTCTTACAAGCACCCCATGGACATCACCCAACTGCTCGCGTTCTCGGTCAAGAACAAGGCCTCCGACCTTCACTTGTCGGCAGGGCTGCCGCCGATGATCCGCGTGCACGGCGATGTGCGTCGCATCAATGTCGACCCGCTCGAGCACAAGCAGGTGCACGAGATGGTCTACGACATCATGAACGACTCGCAGCGCAAGAACTACGAAGAAACGCTTGAGTGCGACTTCTCGTTCGAGATCCAGGGCCTGGCCCGCTTCCGGGTCAACGCCTTCAACCAGAACCGCGGCGCCGGCGCCGTGTTCCGGACCATTCCGTCGAAGATCCTGACGCTCGAGCAGCTCAACACGCCCAAGGTGTTCGCCGAGCTCGCGCTGAAGCCGCGCGGCCTGGTGCTCGTCACCGGCCCGACCGGCTCGGGCAAGTCGACCACGCTGGCCGCGATGGTCAACCACCTGAACGAAAACGAGTACGGCCACGTGCTGACGGTCGAAGACCCCATCGAGTTCGTGCACGAGTCCAAGAAGTGCCTGGTCAACCAGCGCGAGGTCGGCCCGCACACGCTGAGCTTCGCGAACGCGCTGCGCTCGGCGCTGCGCGAAGACCCGGACTGCATCCTGGTGGGCGAAATGCGCGACCTGGAAACCATCCGCCTCGCGCTGACCGCCGCCGAGACGGGCCACCTGGTGTTCGGCACGCTGCACACCAGTTCCGCTGCCAAGACCATCGACCGCGTGGTCGACGTGTTCCCGGCCGCCGAGAAGGAAATGGTGCGCTCGATGCTGTCGGAATCGCTGATCGGCGTGATCTCGCAGACGCTGTGCAAGCTGAAGGACGGCAGCGGCCGCGCCGCGGCGCACGAGATCATGCTGGGCACCGCGGCCATCCGCAACCTGATCCGCGAGAACAAGATCGCGCAGATGTATTCGTCGATCCAGACCGGCAACACCGTGGGCATGCAGACGCTCGACCAGAACCTGTCGGACCTGGTTCGCCGCAACATCATCTCGCCGGCCGAAGCGCGCGCGAAGGCGAAGTTCCCCGAAAACTTCCCCGGCTGATCCGCCGCAGGTGCCGCGTGAAACGACTCTTTGATCGCCTGAAGCGCGGCGGCGACGACACGCCTGCGGTGTCGAAGGAAGACGCGGGCCTCAGCGAATCCGGCTTCTTCTCGACCCAGTTCGCCGACCGCGCCGAAGACACGCAGGAGCTGGCCACCTGGGCCGCGCGCGCACCGGCGGTGGGGGCCACTCCGATCGAGCGCAAGCAGGCCGAGCCGCTGTTCGCCCGGCTGTGGGGCGCCGACCGCTATGTGGCGGCGTTGAGCCCCGACGAGCTGCAGCGCATGAGCCAGTACCTGCAGTTCGTGCAGGTGCCGGCCAACAAGGAAGTGATCGGCCAGGACGAGCAGGGCGACTACATGCTGATCGTGCTCGACGGCACGCTGGCCGTCGACCGCATCCAGCCGTGGGGCGGGCGGGCCCGGCTGGCCGAGGCGCGGGCCGGCGACATGCTGGGCGAGATGTCGCTGCTCGACGCGGGCGCCCGCTTCTCGGCCTGCACCACGCTGACGCCGTGTACCCTCGCGGTGGTGGATGCACAGCGATTGGATGAGATGATCATGTTCGAGCCGCGACTCGGCCTGGCCTTGCTGGCCTCGCTGTCGCGGCGTTTGTCATTGCGTTTGCGGCAGGTCAGCGCCCGGCTGAGTGCCTTGTTGTCCAGCACCTGACGGGCCAGAGGAAGCATCATGGAAAGAGACCAGGCATCGAAATTCGTCAACGACCTGCTGCGCCTGATGGTGTCGCGCAACGGGTCCGACTTGTTCCTCACCGCGGACTTCCCACCGGCCATCAAGGTCGACGGCAAGGTCACCAAGGTGTCGCCGCAGCCGCTGACCGGCCAGCACACGCTGGCACTGACGCGCTCGGTGATGAACGACAAGCAGGCCGCCGAGTTCGAGCGCACCAAGGAGTGCAACTTCGCGATCTCGCCGCAGGGCATCGGCCGCTTCCGCGTGAATGCCTTCGTGCAGCAGGGCCATGTCGGGCTGGTGATGCGGACGATTCCGCAGACGCTGCCAACCATCGACAGCCTGAACCTGCCGCAGGTGCTGAAGGACGTGACGATGACCAAGCGCGGTCTCGTGATCTTCGTCGGCGCCACCGGCTCGGGCAAGAGCACCTCGCTCGCGGCGATGGTCGATTTTCGCAACGAGAACTCGTACGGCCACATCATCACCATCGAAGACCCGGTCGAGTTCGTGCACCCGCACAAGAACTGCATCGTCACGCAGCGCGAGGTCGGCCTCGACACCGAGGGCTGGGCCCAGGCGCTGAAGAACACGCTGCGCCAGGCGCCCGACGTGATCCTGATGGGCGAAATCCGCGATCGCGAGACGATGGAGCACGCGGTGGCGTTCGCCGAGACGGGCCACCTGTGCATGGCCACGCTGCACGCCAACAGTGCCAACCAGGCGCTCGACCGGATCATCAACTTCTTCCCCGAGGAGCGCCGCGCCCAGCTGCTGATGGACTTGTCGCTGAACCTGAAGGCGCTGGTGTCGCAGCGGCTGCTGCCGCGCCAGGAAGGCCGCGGGCGGATCGCCGCGGTGGAGATCATGCTGAACACGCCGCTGATCTCCGAGCTGATCTTCAAGGGCGAGGTCTCCGAGATCAAGGAGATCATGAAGAAGTCGCGCGAGCTGGGCATGCAGACCTTCGACCAGAGCCTGTTCGACCTCTACGAGAACCACCTGGTGACCTACGAAGACGCGCTGCGCAACGCCGATTCGGTGAACGACCTGCGGCTGCAGATCAAGCTGAACAGCAACCGCGCGCGCAGCAGCGACCTGTCGGCCGGCACCGAACACCTGACGATCGTCTGAGGACGCGCCCCCGATGAGCACCAAGACCTACGAGCCGATCGCCGCGCAGACCGTGGCCTTCCTGGGCCTGGGCGTGATGGGCCACCCGATGGCCGGGCACCTGGCGCGCGCCGGGCACCGCGTGACCGTCTACAACCGCACCGCGGCCAAGGCGGCGCAGTGGGTGAAGGAGTACGGCGGGGCGAGCGCCGCGACGCCGAAGGCCGCGGTGGCCGGCGCCGACCTGGTGTTCGCCTGCGTCGGCAACGACGACGACCTGCGCGCTGTGACCACCGGGCCGGACGGCGCCTTTGCCGGCATGAAGCCGGGGGCGATCTTCGTCGACCACACCACCGCCTCGGCCGAGGTGGCGCGCGAGCTCGATGCCGCCGCCCGAAAGCTCGGCCTGCACTTCATCGATGCACCGGTGTCCGGCGGCAACCTGGGCGCGATCAACGGCGCGCTGACCGTGATGTGTGGCGGCGAGGCCGGCGCGTTCGCGAAGGCCCAGCCGGTCGCGATGGCGTTTGCGAAGGCCGTCACGCTGCTCGGCGAGAGCGGTGCCGGCCAGCTCGCGAAGATGGTGAACCAGATCTGCATCGCCGGGCTGGTGCAGGGCCTGGCCGAAGCGGTCGCGTTCGGCCAGAAGGCCGGGCTCGACATGAAGGCCGTGCTCGGCGTGATCGGCAAGGGCGCCGCGCAGAGCTGGCAGATGGACAATCGCGGGCCGACGATGATCGACGGCAAGTTCGACTTCGGCTTCGCGGTCGACTGGATGCGCAAGGACCTGGGCCTGGTGCTCGACGAGGCCAAGCGCAACGGTGCGCGGCTGCCGGTCACCGCGCTGGTCGACCAGTTCTATGCCGACGTGCAGGCCACGGGCGGCCAGCGCTGGGACACCTCAAGCCTGATCACAAGGCTGAAATAGCCCACCCCCGAAGCGCCTTCGGCGCCTCCCCCTCAAGGGGACGCCGCTGGCGGCCCGGCAAAGCCGGTTCCGCGGCGGCTGCTGGATCGGTCAGGGCTTGTTCGACGAGGTGGCGGGCTTCGGCGGGTCGGCCGGGCGCAGCCGCGCAAGTTCGTCTTCGGAGACGATCTCGAACACCCGCACCACCTTCTGCACGCCGCTGATGCTGCGCGCCAGGTCGGTCGCGCGGTCGGCCTCGCGCTGCGTGACAACGCCCATCAGGTAGACGGTGCCGCGCTCGGTGACCACCTTGAATGCGTTGGCCATCACGTCGCGCGCATCGATCAGCGTCGCCTTGACCTTGCTGGTGAGCAGCGCATCGCTCGCGCCGCTGCGGCTGAAGGTGTTGCTGCCGGCCAGCGAGATCTCGTTGACGACGGTGCGCACGTTCTCGAGCTGCGTCACGGCCTGTTCGGCGGCGGCCTTCTCGGTGTCGGTCTGCACCTCGCCGGTCAGCAGCACCATGCGGTTGTAGCTGGTGATGCTGACGCGCGACTTCTGCTGGTCGGTGACCTCGCTCAGGCGCTTGCCGCCCTTCAGCTCGATGGACTGGTCTTCGATCTGGGCACCGGAGGTGCGGCGGTCGGTCGCGACCAGCGTGCCGCCGACCATCGCGCCGCCGATGAAGAAGGCGGCGCAGCCGGACAGGCTGGAGGTGGCCACGACGGCGGCCACGACGACGGTGAGGGGAGAAAGACGGGACGAGAGAGACTTCATGTGTTTTCCTGTTCACCCAGCAATTGCAGATCGACCGCATCGCACAGGCAATGCAGCGCGAGGATGTGGACTTCCTGGATGCGCGCGGTGCGTTCGTGGGGCACGCAGATGTGCACGTCGGTTTCGGTGAGTTCGCCCGCCATCTTGCCGCCACCGCGGCCGGTGAGGGCGATCACGGTCATCTCCTTCGCGTGGGCCGCCTCGACGGCGGCCAGCACGTTGGCGGAGTTGCCGCTGGTGGTGATCGCGATCAGCACGTCGCCGGGGGCGCCGAGCGCCTGCACCTGCTTCGAGAAGATCGCAGTGAAATCGTAGTCGTTGCCGATCGCCGTCAGGATCGACGTGTCGGTCGTCAGCGCGATCGCGGCGAGGCCGGGGCGTTCGCGCTCGAAGCGGCCGACGAACTCGGCCGCGAAGTGCTGGGCATCGCTCGCCGAGCCGCCATTGCCGCAGGCCAGCACCTTGCCGCCGGAGGTGATCGAGCCGACGACGGCACTGACGGCATCGGCGATGGGACGGGAGAGGATCTCGGCCGCGGCGTACTTCAGGTCGGCGCTGTCGAAGAATTGTTGCTGGATTCGTTGTTCAAGCATGGGCATGGATCATATGACACGGGTGCACCAGCTTGGTTCCGAGGGGTGTGACCGCCCGCTCAGCCCCTTTCAACCTGCGTCGAAGGCCGCTTTCAGCCACTCCAGGTGCTCGCCGTCGATGGCCACCACGTCGAAGCGGCAGGGCGGCAGTGTCGGGCAGGCGCGCAGGAAATGGTGCGCCGCGAAGATGACACGACGTTGCTTGACGCCACCAACGCTTGCCGCCGCGCCGCCATGGCCGAGCCGGGCGCGGGTGCGCACCTCGACGAACACCAGCGTGCCGTCGCGCTCGCGCAGGATCAGGTCGACCTCGCCGCCGCGGGCACGCGGGCCGGCCGCGACCCGATAATTGCGCCGCACCAGCACGAGGCCATGACGCAGCAGGTGCGCGAGCGCCCGTGCCTCGCCGTCGTCTCCCACCTCCTTCGTCGTCTGGACCATCGTGACCCTGGACTCATCGTTGTTGCTGAAGGCTGCCGAGGCGGCGGCGGGCGCGCAGCAGTATCCCGCCGGCGCGCTCTATGTGGTCGCGACGCCGATCGGCAACCTGGCCGACATCACGTTGCGCGCGATCCACGTGCTGTCGCTGGTCGACGCGGTGGCCTGCGAGGACACGCGGCACAGCGCGCAGCTGATGCGCCACCTGGGGCTCGACAAGCCGCTGTTGGCGGTGCACGAGCACAACGAGCGCGAGGCGGCGCAGGCAGTGCTGGCGCGGCTGGCGCGCGGCGAGCGGGTGGCGTACGTGAGCGATGCGGGGACGCCGGCGGTGAGCGATCCGGGGGCGGTGCTGGTGGCTGCGGCGCAGGCGGCGGGGTATCGGTGCGTGCCGCTTCCCGGGGCCAGCAGTGCGTTGGCGGCGTTGAGCGTGGCGGGGGATGCTGTCACTGGCGGCTTCGAGTTCATCGGCTTTCTTCCGCCCAAGGGCAACGAAAGAGCCCAGGCCATGCAGGCGATCGCGATGCGCGCAAACGCGCAAGTGGTGTTCGAAGCACCCCACCGCATCGAGAAGTTGGTGAAAGGCATCGCCGATGCATGCGGCGACCGGCTCGTCACACTGTGCCGCGAGCTGACCAAGCAGTTTGAAAGCATCGTGACCTTGCCAGCCGCAGGTCTTCCGGCATGGATGGCCGAGGACGAACACCGCCAGCGCGGTGAGTTCGTTCTCGTGGTCCACGCCCGACCCGTTCAGCATGATGAATCCGCCGCAAACAGCGAAGCAACACTCAAGCTCCTGCTGGCTGAATTGCCGTTGACACAGGCCGTGTCATTGGCCGCCACCATCACCGGCGCCTCCCGGAATGCGCTCTATGCACGGGCATTGGCGATGCGGGAAACCGATTGAAGCGCGGCGATGTGAGCCGAGAGATCAGACCTTGTCGGTCTGCACTCGTCGATGCTCGGCGGTGCTTCTGGAGGGAGAGCCTGGGCTTTCAGGCGGCCCATCAAGCACGTCCCACTCCTTGTCGTCAGGAAAGTCTTCTTGAGGGCTCTTTGCGATGGCCTCGTCGAGTTCCTTGAGTGTTCCAGCGACTACCAACTTCTGGCTCTCCAACTTCGTGAGTTCCCGTCTTGTCCGATCAATGCGTTGTGAAAGTTGCTCATACTCCTTTCGCGACTCGCGCCTTGCTTCGCGAAGCTGAGTTGCATCGGCCGACTGTATGAAGCCGGACATCCGCTGAATGGCATCCAGGTTTCGTGTGTTCTGCTGGAGCATCGCCAAGTCGTCTCTGTACATCCTTTTCAGATGACGCGATTTCTCAATCGACGCGGGAGACGTCACTGGCAAGGACTTGCGCTTTCCCTGGGGTTCGCCCGGACGGATGATCCGAAGCGCCCCTTTCGGCGGCACTTGCCTCGCGAGTCGCGGACTCGACGGTTCACCCGAGTTGCCTGGGGATGACGTTCGTTGCTCCGACACAAAATCGCTCGAGATCTGGCGTGGTATGACTTGCGTGTCCAGTTCACTTTCAGGGCGAATGAACTCGGATTTCAACTCGCCGGACTCATCCAACCTGGGTTGCAGAATCTTCCAGGCTATCAACGCCTCTTCCGGCAGTTGCGGAGGCTTCGCTTCGTCGCTGGGAGGCCCTCTATGCCGTCGAGACGACTTGACCTCCAATGACTGCTTGACTTCCGACTCGGCACTGCGCCGCTGCTTCCTTGTCTTCTTCGACAGTTCCTTGCTCTTTTTCTTGTCCGCCTTCGAATCGGTGGGATGCCCGTCCGTTCGCCGGGTCTTTGCCGCGTCTGACTTTCGCTCTAACAAGAAGATCTCCTGACAACAGGTCCATGGGTGACTGCCGTGCCGGACGCCCCGGCCTCGCCTGAGTAACCACCGCGCGGTCACAGTTCCCAAAGGCCTTCGCTCGACCGAGAACCGACCCCCTCCTAGAATGCCCCACCACCCACAGGAGCCGCCATGATCTCGCGCGAACCCACCCTCGAACGACTGGTCGTCGCCCGCTCGCTGCTGCTCGAACCCTTCGGCCTGACCGATGCGACGCTGGCCAAGGCCCTGCAGGCCATCGCGACGCACCGCATCGACGACGCCGACCTCTACTTCCAGTACACGCGCAGCGAAGGCTGGAGCCTCGAGGAAGGCATCGTGAAGAGCGGCAGCTTCGGCATCGACCAGGGCGTCGGCGTGCGCGCGGTGGCCGGCGAGAAGACCGCCTTCGCCTACTCCGACGACATCTCCGAGGCCGCGCTGCTCGATGCGGCCGCCACCGTGCGCACCATCGCCGCGGCCGGCCAGAGCCRCACGGTCAAGATCACCGGCACGCCGAAGATCGCCGGCAGCCGCGTGCTCTATGCGCCGATGGACCCGATCGCCACGCTCGACAGCACGCAGAAGGTCGCGCTGCTGGAGCGCGTCGAGAAGCTCGCCCGCGCCAAGGATCCGCGCATCAAGCAGGTGATGGCCGGCATCGCCGCCGAGTACGACGTGGTGCTGGTGGCCCGCGCCGACGGCACGCTGGCCGCCGACGTGCGGCCGCTGGTGCGGCTGTCGGTCACCGTGATCGCCGAGCAGACCATCGCCGGCGAGATGCGCCGCGAGGTCGGCTCCGGCGGCGGCGGCGGCCGCTTCGGGCTCGGCTACTTCCACGACAACATCATCGAGAGCTACGTCAACGATGCCGTCAAGGCCGCCCTCACCAACCTCGAATCGCGCCCGGCCAAGGCCGGCGAGATGAGCGTCGTGCTCGGCCCGGGCTGGCCCGGCGTGCTGCTGCACGAGGCCATCGGCCACGGGCTCGAAGGCGACTTCAACCGCAAGGGCTCCAGCGCCTTCAGCGGCCGCATCGGCCAGCGCGTGGCGGCCAAGGGCGTGACGGTGCTCGACGACGGCACGCTGCCCGACCGCCGCGGCTCGCTGAACGTCGACGACGAAGGCAACGCCACGCAGCGCAACGTGCTGATCGAGGACGGTATCCTGAAGGGCTACATCCAGGATTCGATGAACGCCCGCCTGATGGGCGTCGCCCCGACCGGCAACGGCCGCCGCGAGAGCTATGCCGCGGTGCCGATGCCGCGCATGACCAACACCTACATGCTGGGTGGCGACAAGACCAAGGAAGAGATCATCGCCGGCCTGAAGCGCGGGCTGTACGCCACCAACTTCGGCGGCGGGCAGGTCGACATCACCAGCGGCAAGTTCGTGTTCTCGGCCTCCGAGGCCTTCTGGGTCGAGAACGGCAAGATCCAGTACCCGGTGAAGGGCGCCACGATCATCGGCAATGGGCCCGACGCGCTGACCCGCGTCAGCATGATCGGCAACGACATGAAGCTCGACACCGGCGTCGGCGTGTGCGGCAAGGAAGGGCAGAGCGTGCCGGTGGGGGTCGGCCAGCCCACCTTGCGCATCGACAAGATGACGGTGGGCGGGACGGCCTGAGCGCGGCGCCCGGGCAGGGCACGGAGAGYGGTTCTACACGTTGGAGGCGCTGGCCTCCGACAAGGCGAGTTCACGGGCCTTGTGCTGCCACTTGGCCAGCTTCTGCTCTTCCGCTGTCAGAAGTTCTCCGAGTTGCCCGACTTTCTTCGCATGCTCGGCCGCTTTGCGCTCCGCCTTGCTGTGCGATACCCCTTCGGTCTCGACTGTTTCGGTGGCAGAGATCAACTCCAACGCGGGCAGCTTCTGGATACTGACAGTGCCGCGCTTTTGCCGAGCCTCGACTTCCAACTCCGCAACGGAAACTTTAAGCCCCTGGAGCACCTCCTCCAGTGAAAATGTCGCGTCCCCAAACACCTTCTTGGCGTCAACGTCGCCGCCCTCGGCAGATTCAAGTACGTCGCCCGGTGCCTGAAGCGCGGCTCGGCGCCCAAGCTCTGCTTTCAATCTCTGAATCGCGCCTTGACATTCTTCGGTGCCGCCTTCGTTGAGATTCTCCAGGAGGGATGCTCGCGCATCCAAGTCCAACACGCGCTGTTGCAGCGTGCTGATCTCGGCTCTTGCCGCGGCTGCCTGGCGCTTGTATTCCTGCGCGGCCTGTCCCAGACCGGCGCGGCTCCCCTCCATGCGCTCCAGCTTTTGAAGCGCCTCCTTGATTTCTTGCTCTGAGGCGCCCTGCATCGATCCCAGCAGGCTCTCGATGAGATTGTTGGTGCGACTCTTGCCCAGTGTCAGCTTCTCAGCGGCGGGAGTACCCCTCGGCGAGTGAACCGAAGATGTCCACGCGTGTCTCGGGCTGGTGGTATCGGCCCCATTCCTCCACTGATTGAACGTCGGCAACAGGGAGTCCGAGTCGGACGGCTGGGAGGCAAAGGTGGCGCGTTTTTCAGTGGACAGCGCTGTCGGTCGATCAATGGATAGATTCGTCCCAGACAGGTCCAATGTGTGGCGAGCGTTCTTCTTGCTCGTCTTATTACGATGGAGCAAGTCGTTCTTCTCCTTCGACCTCGGGCTCTGCACCTTGCTTTCCGCACGATCTTTCTTTTTGACTCCGGGTGGGGGCCTCATTGCTTTCTCTTGATTGGCAAGCCGTCGCGGCCCTGCATTGATGAGTGACTGCGATAACCGGACTCGCCCTGACTGCTGATGACTCTCGATATCGCATCGCGTGAGTAACACCGCCTCGAAGGGCGTTCCGTGCATCGCCTCACGTTTCGGGCCGTGCCAGCAGTGCGTCGAATTCCTTCGCGAGGTTCTCCACTCGGGCCGCAGACGCTTCGATGCGAGTCTCCAGCGCTCGCACGTACTTTGTTGCGGCACGGAGCTCGAGCTTCAACGTGCTGGTGGTTTCGAGCTCCCCGTTGAGCCTTTCCCGACAGGCCAGCAGCTGATTCGCACGGCCGGACGATTCGAGGTGCTCCCGCAACACAACGCCTTGCTGCTGCACCTTGTTCAATTGCAGGAGCAGCTGTTCGGCAGAGGCATCGTCATTGCGCGTCATCGCACCCTCGATCGCGCGCAAGAGCTCGTCTTCGTCTCGACGCTGCCGTGTCCGCCGTTCGTCAGATTCCGGGTCGATCGTGGGCCTCCGTGGTGACTGCAGGCCCGAGTCAAGCGTTGCACGAGCGTTTTGACGCTCCTTCTGGCCCAATGCCTTGCCATCAGGCTGCGCGCTCGTCCGACCTCGGATGACGAAGTTCTTCAGCGACGGCCCGCGAGACGAGGGGAGTTTGCCGGGGGGCTGGCCTTCCATGGTCAGGTTCCTTTCCTGAGGTGTCGCTGCAGCAAGGCGTGCATCCGCCTGCCCGCATTGGTAACGACACCGCCAGGCCGGTTCCCCTCTTGCCCTCTCTCTTGCCCCTCCTACACCACCCGCACGCTCAACACCGGCAAGCCCGCGATCTCCCCCTGCATCACATCCCCCGGCACCACCGGCCCGACGTTCTCCGGCGTGCCGCTGAAGATGATGTCGCCGGGCTTCAGCTCGAAGGCCTGCGACAGCTTGCTGATCTGCTCGGCCACGCTCCAGATCGTCTGCTTCAGGTCGGCGTTCTGCTTGAGCTGGCCGTTCACCTTCAGCGTGATCGAGCCCTGCGTGAAATGCCCCACCTGCGCCACGCGGTGGATCGGCCCGATCGGCGCCGAGCGGTCGAAGCTCTTGCCGATCTCCCACGGCTTCTTCTCGTCGCCCATCGCGCGCTGCAGGTCGCGGCGCGTCATGTCCAGCCCGATCGCATAACCGTAGACCAGATCGAGCGCCTGCTCCGGCGGCACGTTGCGCCCGCCGCGGTGCAGCGCCGCGACGAGCTCGATCTCGTAGTGGTAGTTCTTCGTCAACGGCGGGTACGGGTGCTCGGCCGTGCTGCCGGGCGCCACGAACTGCACCGCGTCGCTCGGCTTCTGGAAGAAGAACGGCGGCTCGCGGTTCGGGTCCGACCCCATCTCGCGCGCATGCGCCGCGTAGTTGCGGCCGATGCAGTAGATACGGCGCACCGGGAACAGCTCGGTGCTGCCGACCACCGGCAGCGTCGGCTGCGGCACCTCGAACGCGGTCTTCGCGCCGCCGGCCGCGCGGGTGTCGGTGGCGCAACCGGCCACGGCGCCCAGGCCCATTGCCGCGCCGGTGGAAATCAGGTGTCGTCGGTCCATGCGTGTCTCCTGTCTTGTTGGCAAACCGCCATTGACCCGCGCCTGCGCGGCGCTGTCAATTTCCCCGCGACGGCGAACACCTGTGCAAAAAACGAGCTTGACGGCCGATCGGGAGGCCGTGCTACATTCGCGCCCATGCGTTTCGTCCCGTCCTACTTCTTTGCCTACTTTTGGTTCTCGCACCGCCCGGCGGAGGAGAGGTCAGCGCGTAGGCTGTAAGACACAAACGCAAAGAACTCACCAAACCGCCGGGTCTCCCCGGCGGTTTTTTTTTGCCCCCGCAGTTTTCACCGTCCATCCCAGCAGGAGATCACGCTCATGAACGCCAAGTCCGCCAGCGCCACGGAGGGTTGGTATGCGCCCATCGACAAGACAGGCCAGACCGACGACGAAAGGATCCAGGACGTGACTCCGCTGCCCCCGCCCGAACACCTGGTTCGCTTCTTCCCGATCCGCGGCACCGCCGCCGAAACGCTGATCGCCGACACGCGCCAGCGCATCAAGAACATCGTCGCCGGCCGCGATGACCGCCTGCTCGTCGTGATGGGCCCCTGCTCGATCCACGACCCGGTCGCCGCCGTCGACTACGCCCGCAAGCTGCGCGAACAGCGCCTGAAATACGCCGACACGCTCGAGATCGTGATGCGCGTCTACTTCGAGAAGCCGCGCACCACCGTCGGCTGGAAGGGCCTGATCAACGATCCCTACCTCGACGAGAGCTACCGCATCGACGAGGGCCTGCGCATCGCGCGCCAGCTGCTGACCGAGATCAACCGCCTGGGCATGCCGGCCGGCAGCGAGTTCCTCGACGTGATCTCGCCGCAGTACATCGGCGACCTGATCTCATGGGGCGCGATCGGCGCGCGCACCACCGAGAGCCAGGTGCACCGCGAGCTGGCCTCGGGCCTGTCGGCGCCGATCGGCTTCAAGAACGGCACCGACGGCAACATCCGAATCGCCACCGACGCGATCCAGGCCGCGGCCCGCGCGCACCACTTCCTGTCGGTGCACAAGAACGGCCAGGTCGCGATCGTCGAGACGCGCGGCAACCCCGACTGCCACGTGATCCTGCGCGGCGGCAAGACGCCCAACTACGACGCCGTTCACGTCGAGGCCGCCTGCAAGGACCTCGAAGCCGCCAAGCTGAACCCGTCGCTGATGGTCGACTGCTCGCACGCCAACAGCAGCAAGCAGCACGAGCGCCAGATCGACGTCGCGCGCGACATCGCCGGCCAGGTCGCCGGGGGCAGCCGCCGCATCTTCGGCGTGATGGTCGAGAGCCACCTGAACGCCGGGGCGCAGAAGTTCAGCGCCGGCAAGGACGATCCGGCCCAGCTCGCCTACGGGCAGAGCATCACCGACGCCTGCATCGGCTGGAACGATTCGCTGACGGTGCTCGACGTGCTGCACCAGGCCGTGAAGGCGCGCCGCCGCTGAACGGACGGGGCCGACCCCGCGTCTGCGCATGTAAGGTCGGTCACGCAGATGTAGCGCGGGTAAGCCCTGGCAAGAAGTCTGGCTGCAGCAGGCCGGATCGGGTGCAATCGACGTCCGATCCACTTGCCCGGGGGCACGCCATGACCACGCCGCACCGCATTCGCAGCAGCCTGCTGGCCCTGACGCTGGGTGGCGCGGCGCTGCTGGCCTCGGCAGTGACGCCGGCGGCCGAGCCCTCGGCCAAGGACAAGGCCGCGATGGAAGCCGTGTTCACCCGCGTCGACGTGAACGGCGATGGCAAGCTGTCGCGCGAGGAGGCCGAGCGCCTGCCGGTGATCGCATCGATGTTCGACAAGCTCGATGCCGACCACGATGGCCAGCTGACGCTCGCGGAGTTCGCGGTCGGGTACTACGCGGCGCCCTGACGGCGCCGCTCAGTCAGCGTCTCTGGCCAGCCGCTCGCTGCGCCAGTACACATCGTCGCCGCCCAGCCCGTCGAGGTTGGCGCGGTTCAGCACGCGCGCCAGCACGAACAGCAGGTCGCTCAGCCGATTCAGGTACTGCCGCGGTTCGGCACGCACCGCTTCCTGCGCCCCCAGCGCCACCACCGCGCGCTCGGCGCGGCGCGCGATGGTGCGCCCCACGTGCGCGATCGCCGCGCTGCGCGTGCCCGCCGGCAGGATGAACTCCTTCAGCCGGGGCAGCGCCGCATTGTGGTGGGCCAGCGCCTCGTCCAGGCGCAGCACCGCATCGCCCTTCAGCAGCTCGTAGCCGGGGATCGACAGCTCGCCGCCGAGGTTGAACAGCTCGTGCTGGATCACGACCAGCAGCTCGCGCACCTCGTCGGGCAGCGGCTCGGCGAGCAGCACGCCGAGCGTCGAGTTCAGCTCGTCGACATCGCCCATCGCCTGCACGCGCAGGTGGTCCTTCGGCACGCGCGTGCCGTCGCCGAGGCCGGTGCTGCCGTCGTCACCGGTGCGGGTGGCGATCTGGGTGAGTCGATTCGCCATGCTCAGGGCTGCTGCTGCGGCTGCGCCTGGATCTGTGCCGCCTTGGCTCGCATCACGTACTGCTGGTAGGCCGGCAGCGCGATCGCCGCGACGATACCGAGCACGATGAACGCCGGGAAGACCCAGGCCAGGATCTTCACCGAGCGGGTGTTCGGCGGCGGCGGTGCACCGTACTCGTTGCTGCCCGGCGTACCGGCCTTGAAGAGCCAGATCAGCGCGACGAACGGAATGATCGCGAGCAGCACCGTCCAGCCGCTCCAGCCCATGTCGTGCGAGCGTTGGATCATCATCATCACGGCCCAGACGGCATAGACGATGCCGACCACGCCGTACACGGCCACCATCACGAACGGCGATTGCGTCACCGCCGCGATCACGCCGGCCACGATGAACACCGGCAGCATCAGCAGGTAGCTCGCACCGAGGTAGGCGAGGTAGCGCAGGCGGCCGATGCGCCCGCGCGCCGACCACAGGTTGATCGGCTGGACCTCGCCCGATGCACGGTCGATGTCGGCGACGGCCGCGCGCGGCGGTTGGTACGGGTTGGCGGACGGATTGGCGGTGGCCATGCAGGGGTTCTCCTCGGGATGATGTGGTGTCGTAGGCCGGGGATCGGCGCGGCCATCGTAGCGGAGCCCTCGTGTCGCGCCTAGCACCCCGAGTGGGGATTCTGGGGGGATGACGCGAGCGGATGGGGGCCGCTACAGCAGCCGCGAGCGCTTCACCGCGTGGTACCGGTTCACCAGCGCCACCGGCAGGTCGCGCGGCTCCACGTCCACCGACAGCGCGTCCTGCCCGGTCACGCGCCGGAAGGCATCGCGCCGCGCCTGCTCGAACCAGTGCGCGCCGGCCACCTCGACCGCCCGCTCGGCCACCCCCAGCGGCTGGCCCGCGATCTCGCGCAGCACCCGCTCGCGCAGGCTCGCCACCAGCACCAGGTGGCGCGTGCGCATCAGCTTCAGCGCCGGGGCCAGCTCGGCCGCATCCTCGTCGCGGAAGTTGGTCAGCATGATCACCAGCGCCCGCTTGCGCTGCAGCCGCATCACGTCGCGCGCCGCCTCGAGGTAGTCGGAGTGGTCGGTGCCGGGCTCGATGTCGTACAGCCGCGCCATCATCGCGTTCAGCGTCGCCGCCCCCTTGCGCGGCGCGAAGCGGCGCTGCTGCCCCGGCGCATGGCCGAAGCTCAGCGCGCCGACCTCGTCGCCCTCCTTCAGCGCAACGTGGGTCAGCAGCATCAGCGCGTTCAGCGCCTGGTCGAAGTGGCCGCCGTCGGCGCTCGTCGCCCCCTCGTCGGCCCGCATCCGCCGGCCGCAGTCGAGCAGGAACAGCACGCACTGGTCGCGCTCGTCCTGGAACTGCCGCACGATCGGCCGGCCGTGGCGCAGCGTCGCCTTCCAGTCGATGTGGCGCACCGGGTCGCCGCTCTGGTAGTCGGCAAGCTGCTTGAAATCAGTGCCCTCGCCGCGCTGCGCATAGGTCTTGATGCCGATCTGCGACAGCCGCCGGTCGCCGGCCAGCCACGCATAGCGCGCGACCGCCGCGAAGTTCGGGTACACGTGCAGCAGCTGCGGCTCGCCCAGCAGGTGCAGCCATTCGAAGCTGCCGCCGCGCGAGCGCAGCCGCAGCTGCGTGCCGCCGAAGCGCACCCGGCCGCGCCGGCGCGGCGTCACGCGGTAGCGCAGCTCGATGCGCCGGCGCCCCGGCAGGCGGAACGTGCGCGGCAGGCCGTCGAAGTCGAGCGTGCCGTCCAGCTCGTCGAACACGCTGCCGCGCCAGCCGAGGGTCGCCGTGTTGACGAGGTTGAGCACCAGCTCGCGCGGCACGCCGATCGCGAGCGCCTGCGGCAGCCGCCGCTCCAGCCGCAGCGGCGCGCGCGCCCAGCTGCGGCGCGTGTGCCACAGGTCGGCCAGCGCCCAGGCCAGCCCCGCGGCCGCGAGCACGCCTGCCGCAACCGACACCCATGCCGACGGCACGCCGGCCAGCAGCGCCACGGCACTCGCGAGCGCGGCGGCAGCCACCGCCATCACGGCGGCGCGGCTCGGGATCAGGCGCAGGCGCATCGGCGGCCGTTCACAGGCGCGGCGCGGCCACGCTGTCGACCATCGCGGCCAGCAGCTCGCCGAGCGCGCGGCCTTCGAGCTGCGCATCGGGCGCCAGCATCACGCGGTGGCGCAGGGCCGGCAGCGCATGCTGCTTCACGTCGTCGGGCGTCACGAAATCGCGCGCCTGCATCATCGCGGTCGCGCGCGCCGCACGCACCAGCGCGATCGCGCCGCGCGGGCCGGCACCGGCCGACAGGCCCGGC
Source organism: Rhizobacter sp. P2_H2 (assembly GCF_056403375.1). NCBI lineage: Bacteria > Pseudomonadati > Pseudomonadota > Betaproteobacteria > Burkholderiales > Sphaerotilaceae > Rhizobacter > Rhizobacter sp. P2_H2. The sequence continues at coordinate 4,797 of NZ_JBFUFP010000010.1, read as the reverse complement.
CACACGCGCGTCGCCCGGGCCAACCGCACCGCGTAGTCGAGCACCTTGTCGTCGACGCGGATGAACGACACCAGGCGCTGCAGCGCGAGCACCGAGCGCTCGTCCAGCCGCGGCGTGATCGCGTCGAGTGGCAGCTGGTCGCCGGCCAGCTGCTCGGTGGTGCGGCGCACGATCGCGGTCTCCTCGTCCTGCGACGGGTAGCCGATGTCGATCTTGAACAGGAAACGGTCGAGCTGCGCCTCGGGCAGCGGGTAGGTGCCCTCGGTGTCGACCGGGTTCTGCGTCGCGAGCACCATGAACGGCTTGTCCAGCGGCAGCGTCTGCCCCTCGATCGTCACCTGGTACTCCTGCATCACCTCCAGCAGCGAGCTCTGCGTCTTGGCCGGCGCGCGGTTGATCTCGTCGGCCAGCAGCAGGTTGGTGAAGACCGGCCCGCGGTGCACGCGCAGCGCGCCGACCGGCGAGCCCTCGTCCGCGCGCGCCTCCAGCACCGCATGGCCGGTGATGTCCGACGGCATCAGGTCGGGCGTGAACTGCACGCGCGCGTAGTTCAGCGACAGCGACTTCGCCAGCGTGCGCGCAAGCAAGGTCTTGCCGAGGCCGGGCACGCCCTCGATCAGCACGTGGCCGCTGGCCATCAGCGCGACCAGGCATTGGTCCACTGCCTGCTGCTGGCCGACGACGGCCTTGCCGACCTCGCTGCGCAGTTCGTTCAGCAGCTCGGCGGCACGGGTCAGGTCGGTGGGTTTGATCTGCATGGAGGGTCCTCAGGAAGCGGTGTGCGGTGCGGCCAGCCGGCGGCGTGCGGTTTCCAACAGTTCGAGCACGGGCGGCAGGTCGATGCGGCGGCGCGGAATGCCGCGGTCGAGCGCGAGGCCGAGCGCCGCGGCGTCCAGCCCGGTCAGCTTCGCGATCGCCGACGCACGGGCGCTGCGCTCCAGATCGTCGTAGCGCATCACATGCAGGCGCGCAGTCTCGTCGAGCGCACGCACCTGCGCCGCGTGCAGGCCGAGCGGGCCGTGGCGCCACAGGAAGCGCGCGGTGCCGGTGACCTGCTCGACCATCGAGCGGCGGCCGGGCGGCGTCGGCACCGTCAGCGGGCCGAAGCGCGGCGCGGCGCGCCACCAGGCCAGCAGCAGCGCGAGGCCCGACAGCAGCAGCGCCGCCGCGCCGGCGCGCCAGAGCCAGCTCGTCAGCGGCGTGCGCGATTCCTGGTCGATGATCCACAGCCGCTGCCCGGGGCGCAGCTGCAGCGCGGCCGCGGCGATCAGGCCGTTGTCGCCGCGCGTCAGCATCCGGTTGCCGCGCAGGTCCCAGCCGGCCAACACGGTGACGCTGCCCCGGCCGTGCGGCACGCGCAGCACCTCGATGCCGCTCTCGGCATCGAGCTGCCAGGCTGCCGGCCCCTTGGCCTGGATGCGCGGCCACGGCGGGTGGGCGCAGCTCATGAAGCGGCGCGATGGCGGGAAGGCCGGCGCCACCGCGTCCGGCTCGGCCACCGAGCGGCACGGCGGGCCTTCCTGCAGCTGCTTCACGATGCGCTTGACGTCGGGCGAGCCGCCGGCCGCCGGGCGCGAGGCCTGCGCCGCGGGTACTGCAGGCGCCTCCTCATCCTCGTCTTCATCCTCGTCGTCCGGATCTTCCGTCGTGCGCGCCCCCGATGCCGCGTGCGGCGCCGCCGGCTTGACAGGCTTGACGATGCGCACCGGCAGCCAGCTGCCGAGCTCCGACTCGGCCAGGTCAGTCGCCGGCACCACCAGTTGACCGCCATCGGCCACCCAGTCGCGCAGCCGCTCACCGCGGCCGGGAAAGATGCCCCACTGCCAGGTCGCGAGGTAGACGGTGGCGCCGGCCGGCGGCATCTGCGCCAGGTCGGTCGGCCGCTCGACCGTCGCACCGAGCCGGCGCGCCAGGTCTTCCAGCGCGAGCATGTCGTTCTTCGCGGCCTCGGGCGACGGCGGCTTCGCCGTGTCGACCTCGACCCACTCGGTGCACGACGCGAGCCACAGCAGGCCACCGACCAGCACCGCGGCGATGCCGGCGCGCAGCAGGTTGTCGCGGGTCAGCAGCGTCATGCGGCCTCCGCCACCGGGGCCGGCGCCTGCAGGCGCGCGTCGAACTCGCTGCACAGCGCCAGCACCTCGTCGGTCTGCGGCAGCCGCGCGCCATACACCGCCAGCTGCCACGCACCGACCAGCCGCGCGACGTACCCGGCCGGCTCGGCGCGCAGCCGCGCGCGCGCCAGCGCCACGCACTCGCCCTCGGTGCTGGCAGCGCGGATCGGCAGCGCATGCACATGCACCAGGCGCGACAAGGCGCCGCGGTACAGCAACGACAGCGCGGCCCGCTGCTCGCCGCGCTGCCACAGCGCCGCGGCGGCCGCGCCGATCCGGTCGGGCAGGCTCTCCGGGCGGATGTCGAGGTCGCGCACGTGGCTCGGCAACGGGGCGGCGCGCTGCGGCAGCGCACCGGCGCGTTCGCGGATCCAGTAGCGCAGCCCGACGATCAGCACCGCCACCAGCACCGCACCGATCGCCCACACGACCAGTCGCCCGGCCGCGGTCATCCAGCGCCCGAACTCGCCCAGCCACTTGAACCAGGCCGGCATGCCGGACGGCGGCTCGGACTTCTTCGCCTCCGAATCGCGCTCCTTGAAGCGCCAGGTCTTCTGCTTCTGCGTGCCGCCGAAACGCGGGTCGGCGCGCAGCGTGGCCAGCTCGGCCTCGACCGCGTCGCGCGATGGGCGGCCGTCCGCGGCCACCGGGACCACGATGGCCGAAGCCGCCGGCGCCGCCACATCAGCCGGCACCTGCTGGGCCTGCACCTGGGCCCCCAGCAAGGCCAGCGCCAACCCCCACGCAGCGCTAGAACGCACGGCGGAACTCCTGCTCGATGTCCCAGGCCTCGAGCTGCACGCGGCGGTTCAGGTACATCGCGAAGCCGGCACCGACATAGAACGGCTCGAGCATCAGCACCACCAGTGCATAGCCGCTGGCGGTGGCGAACGACGACGACAGGCTGCCGCCGGTGAACCAGTCCCACGCCATGCTGCGCAGCCCCTCGGGCAGCAGCAGCGCGATGAAGGCCATCAGCCCGATCCCGAGGAAGGCCTCGGCATGCGCGAACGCCAGGTGCATCATGCCGGCCGGCCCGCGCTGCGCGCGCAGCATCAGTGCGCGCCGCTGCCGCCGCGCCTTGCCGCGCTGGCCTTCGAGCTGGTAGATCGGCTGCGTGTACGAGCGCCACGGCGACAGGCGCCGCCACGTCAGGCTGGTGAACAGCTGACTCCACCAGACCTCGCGCTGCGCGCGCCACAGGTCGGCGAAGCGGGTCGACTGGCCGAAGGCCGCGCGCGACAGCACGAACAGCACGCTGCGGTCCATCCAGGGCTTGAGCCAGAAGATCAGCACGCTGGGCAGCCAGCTCGCGATCTCGACGCTCGACAGCGCGAGCAGGAACACCGCGGCGAACACCGGCGTGCAGGTCGCCCACACCGAACGCGCATGGGCCTGCACCAGGCGCACGCCCAGGTCGCCGGCCTCGTGCATCGGGCGCGGGCGCAGCTCGACGGCGATCGCATCAACCTGCATCCAGGCCCTTCTCATCGGCGGCGCGGCGCGGCCGGCCCTGCCAGCCGAGGTAGGCGATCACCAGCGCCCAGCAGGCCGCGCCGACGCCGTACTTGACCTGCGGCTCGACCCAGCGGGCCGACGACCAGAAGGCCTCGACCGCGGCAGCGATCAGCAGGAACGCGATCACGCCGTACATCACGACGATGGCGTGCGACGACGCATGCCGCAGCGCCTCCAGCCGCGTGCGGCGGCCCGGCGCGATCAGCGCGTGGCCGAGCCGCAGCCCGGCGGCGCCGGACATCACGATGGCGGTCAGCTCGAAGGCCGAGTGCGTGACGATGAACGAGTAGAACGCCTCGCCGTGGCCGCGCGCCGTCAGGTAGCCACCCACCGCGCCGCCCTGCAGCCCGTTGAAGACCAGGAAGAACGCGCTGCCGATGCCGCCGAACAGCCCCGCCGCGAAGCACTGGAAGCCGATGCCGATGTTGTGCTGGATGTAGTAGCCGAACATCTGCCAGTCGGTCTCGGCGCTGCGCGGCTTGCCGATCGGGTCGGCGCCAGGGCCGTACATCTGGTCGAAGTTGCGCACCTGCTGGGCGTCCATCAGGTGCAGGATGAAGCCGGGGTCGCGCCAGCAGGCCCAGCCGACGAGCAGCGTCGGCACGATGAACAGCAGCGCCGCCACCAGCAGGTAGCCGCGGTGCGCGCGCACGCTCTGCGGGATGTCGACCAGCAGCAGCCGGCGCAGCCGCCCGATGCCGAAGCCCGGCTCGTGGCGGCGGTAGATCAGCTGGTGCGCGCGGTGCGTGAGCTGCTCCAGGCGCTGCGTCAGGCCGATCGGGTAGGCGCGCGCCTGCGCCAGCGCCAGGTGCTCGCAGGCGCGGCGGTACAGCACGCTGAGGCGGGCGCCGTCGATCGGCGCGGGCTTGACCTTGGTGCGCGCCTTCTTGTCGGCCTGCTGGTCTTTCTTCTGGCGCGGGCGCGCGCCCTCCACGCGGTCGAGCATCGCCTGCAGCTCGTCCCACAGCGGCGTGTACGCGGCCTCGAACTGCAGCGGCGTCATCGGGCGGCGTCCCCGCGGCGGCCGAGCAGCCAGTGCGCGACGCCGAGCAGGCGCTGCGTGGCGTCAGGCGCACCGGCCCCGGCATCGGTCGCCGAGCGGGCCAGCACCGCCAGCTCGTCGAAGCGGGCCGGCGTGAGCCGCTGGCCGCGCATCGCCCAGTTG
>NZ_JBFUFP010000009.1:0-31359 GCF_056403375.1 Rhizobacter sp. P2_H2 | reverse complement strand
GATCACGTGCGTGCTGCCTTCGGTCTTGCAACCCTTCAGGAACGCGATCTGGTCGACCTGCTTCGACAGGTTCGGCAACAGGTCGGACACCCATGCGCCGGTCTCGCCGTGCTGCTTCCAGGTGCGCCTGGTCGCCAGCAGGTTGCCGACGCCGCCATCGGTGGCCGTCTTCAGGTTGCGGCCGAACGAATCGGGCAGCGGCGTGCCGGCCAGCCTGATCAGGTCGGGCTTGTAGTCGAACAGGTCCAGCGTGCTGGGCGCGCCGGCCATGTGCAGCCAGATGACGGCCTTCGCCTTGGCGGGGAAGTGCGGCTCGCGCGGCGCTTGCGGATCGATCAGCTCGCTGGCCCAGGCCGACTGGATGCCCAGGCCGAGCGCCGCGCCGGCGCCCAGCTGGCCGAGGAAGTCGCGACGCGAAGGGTGGTGATGGTGGCTCATGTCAATGTCCTTCTCAGAATCGGTAGGTGAATTCGTTGGAGTTCGCGACCGCGTGCACCAGGTCGACGAAGGCGGCCGCGCGCGCCGGGTTCAGTTCGGGCGTCGCCTTCCTGCCCGTGCCAGCCTTGGCACCCTTGCCGGCCTTGGCATCGGCGGCCTTCGCGTCGTCGTCCTCGTCATCGCCGCCGGCCGCCGTCGACTTCAGCTTCTCCTGCTGCTTCGCCAGCGTCTGCACGAACACCGCCTTCTCGTAGCGGTCGGCGCTGCGCCCGTAGACCGTCTTGTAGAGTTGGTCGATCTGCGCCGTCAGCACCGGGCTCACGCCGTAGCCTTCGGGCGCGTTCAGCGGCTTGCCCTGCACCAGCTGCTGGCGCGTCAGCGCCTCCTGGCTGTCGAGGAAGGCCTGCAGCCTGGCGCGCTCGACGCTGTCGGGCTTGCGGGCGTAGAGGATCTCGAACAGGCGGTCGATCTGCGCCGACTCCTTCGGGCCCGCCTCGCGGATCACGCGACCGGCCAGTGCCTTCGACCACTCGAACACCAGGTCGCTGTTGATCAGCGCCAGCGCCTGCGGTGCGGTCGTCGTCACCTCGCGCTTGTTGTGCACCAGCTGCGGGTTGGCCCAGTCGAAGGTGTCGAGCAGCGGGTACGGCGTGTTGCGGCGCACGAAGATGTAGACGCTGCGGCGGTGGTGGTCGTGCGGGTTCTCCGAGGTCGGCCACGCATTGCGGTTGTCGAGGTTGATCGGGATCGGCGGGAACACCGCCGGTCCGCCCAACTTCTCTTCCAGCAGCCCGGCGGCGGCCAGCAGCGAGTCGCGGATCTCCTCGGCCTCGAGCCGCTGCCGCGGGAAGGCCCACAACAGCTTGTTGCCCGGGTCCACCGCCTGCGCCTCGGGCCGCGCGGCCGAGGCCTGGCGGTACACGCTCGACAGCAGGATCTCGCGCTGCAGCGCCTTCACGCTCCAGCCGTTCTTCACGAAGCTCGTCGCCAGGTGGTCCAGCAGCTCGGGGTTGCTGGGCTTGCTGCCCATCTTGCCGAAGTCGCTGACGCTGTCGACGATGCCGGTGCCGAAGAACTGCGCCCACTGCCGGTTCACGAAGACACGCGCCGTCAGCGGGTTGGCGGGGCTCGCGATCCAGCCGGCCAGCGCGCTGCGCCGCCCGGACGAGTTCGCGGTCGGCTGGATCGCCGGCGCGTCACCGCCCAGCAGCGCCGGCACCGCCGGCTGCACCTCGTCGAGCTTCTTGTCGTAGATGCCCTTGAACAGCACGTAGGTCGGCGGGCTGTCGGCATGGCCCAGCTCGGTCATCGTCGAGATGCTGCCGGGGTCGCGCGGCTTCAGGTTGTCGAAGGCCTTCAGCTGGTCGGCCAGCGCCTGGTACTTCTCGTAGCCGGCCTTGTCCTTGGTCTTCAGCTGGTTCACCGCGTTGCGCGTGCGGCCCGACATGGTCCACAGGTTGCGGTGGTAGATCCAGCGGTCGTAGGCGCTGCGCTCGGCCTCGGGCTTGCTGATCGACACCCGCGTCTCGGGCACGAAGCCCGACAGCCGGTCGCTTTCGAGCTTGTCGATGACGGGCTTGAGCAGTGCGTCCTGCTGGTCGCGGATCGACTGCGTCGCCGCCTCCCACTTCGCGCGCTTCACGGTGTACTCGGCCAGCGCCTGGCCGTTGATCGCCGGCACGTCGTCGCGCCAGCTCGCGTTCACCAGGAAGGCCTGCAGCTGGTAGTACTCCTTCTGCGAGATCTTGTCGAACTTGTGGTCGTGGCACTGCGCGCAGTTGACGGTGGTGCCCAGCAGCACCGAGCCGACGGTGTCGGTCAGGTCGTTGGCGACCTCCTGCTTCTTCAGGTTCAGGTCGCGCGCGTTGATCTCGTCCGGGAAGTTGCGCAGGAAACCGGTGGCCACCTGGGCCTCGATGCTGTCGGGCCACAGTTCGTCGCCGGCCAGCTGCTCCTTGACGAAGCGGTCGAAGGGTTTGTCGCGGTTGAACGCATCGATCACGTAATCGCGGTAGCGCCAGATGTTGGGCCGGGTGCCGTCGGCGTTGTAGCCGTCGCTGTCGGCATAGCGCGTCAGGTCGAGCCAGCGCCGGCCCTGGCGTTCGCCATAGCGCGGCGACGCGAGCAACCGGTCGACCAGCTTCTCGTGGGCCTTCGGCGAGCGGTCGGCGACGAAGGCCTTGACCTCCTCCGGCGTCGGGATCAGGCCCCAGGCGTCCAGCGTGGCACGACGGATGAAGGTGGCGCGGTCGGCTTCGGCCGATGGCGACAGGCCCTTGGCCTCGAGCTTCGCGAGCACGAAGGCGTCGAGCGGCGTACGCACCCAGCGCTTGTTCTTCAGCGCCGGCTCAGCCGGCGCCTGCGGCGGGGTGTAGGCCCAGGCCTTGGCGGCCGCTGGCGCGACAGGTTTCTCATCGGCGGCGGTGGCGATGGCCGCGCTGGCGGCGATCGCGAGAAGCACGAAAAGCAACTTGAGTTTCATGGGCGTACTCGATCTGCAGGGGGTGGATGAAGCGCCTACAACTTGCCGGCGAACTGGATGCCCACGCTGCGCGGGATCGCGGGCGAATAGCTGTTCCACGTCTTCGAGCGCGGCGTGTCGTCGTTGAACAGGTTCTTGACGATCAGGCTGACGTCGAAGCTCCGGTTCTGCGTGCCGACGCCGATGGCCCAGTCGACCAGGGCGCTCTTCGGGATCACCGAGTACGCGGACAGCGCGTTGTCGGAGTAGTAGCTGCTGTTGGCCGACACGTTGGCGCTGGTGTGGAACACCTTGTCGCCCCGCACCGGCAGGCGGTAGTCGCCGCCGACGTTGACGCTGTACTTCGGCGCGCCGGCCAGCGGCTGGCCGCTGATGTCGCGGTAGGGCGATGCGCCGGCATAGCCGTTCTCCACCGGTTGCGCGGCGTTGCTGAAGTCCTTGTAGATCGCCTTGTTGTAGGCGCCGGAGAAGCGCAGCGTGGTGTTGGCGATGCCCGCGTAGACGCCGTCGACCTCGAGCCCCGAGACCCGCACCTTCGGTACGTTGCCGGTGGCCGAGGTGTAGTAGAACGTGCCGTCGTTGTTCAGCGCGGTGGTGTACTGGTCGACGATGCGCACCGACTGCTGGTAGTCGGTGATGTTCATCAGGAACACGTCGGCGTTCAGCACCAGCGTCTTGTCGAACAGCGCCGACTTGAAGCCCGCCTCGAAGGCATTGGTCTTCTCCGGCTGCACCAGCGTCGACACGCCGTTGACGAGCTGCGAGATGCCTGCCTTCTCGCCGTGCTGGTACGAGAAGTAGGCCGTCAGCTGCTCGCTGGCCTTGTACGACGGGCTGATCACGAACGCCGGCTGCGTCTTGCGGAAGGGCTCGGCCTGGGTCTGGCCGAACAGCACGCCGAGCTGGCTCTTGCGGATCGCCCGGGCATCGGCCACCTGCTGCTTCTGTGCGGCGCTCAGCGCGGCATAGGTCGGGATGCCGAAGTACTTCTGCGCGATCGCGTCGTCGGTGCCGACCGCATCCGGGTTCAGCTCGGGCGCGCTGCCGCTGCTGTTGAGGGTCGAACGCCCGGCGTTCTGGCGGTCCTCGCGCGTGAAGCGCAGGCCGGTGGTCAGCGTCAGCGGCTCGMTCAGGTGCCAGTTGGCCTGTGCGAAGACCGCGGCGCTCTTGTTGCGGATCTCCTGCACGCCGACCGGCGAGTTGTACGAGGTCGCCAGGTTGGCCAGCGAGTTGAGCATCAGCAGGCGGCCGGCCGGGTCGGCATCCAGCCGGTTGTATTGCGCATTGCTCGCGAACCAGGCGCCGGCGTCGTTGCCCCAGGCGCGGCGGTAGTCGGCCTCGTTGTGCACGTCGATGTAGTACAGCCCGCCCTGGTAGTCGACGAAGCCGCCGGCCGCCGAGCTGATGCGCAGCTCCTGGCTGGCCTGGCGGTAGTCGTTCCAGAAGCCGCCCGAGTTGCGGTACACGTCGAACGGCGTGCCTTCGTCGTTGACGGCGTCGAAGTGGTAGTCCTTGTACGCGCTGATCGAGGTCAGCGTGTGGCCGCCGTCGAGCTTCCAGTTCAGCTCGGCCGAGGCGCCGCGGCTGCCGGTGACCAGCGGCCGCTGGTTGTCGTTGCTGAGGAAGGCGTAGTAATCGCCGACGCTGTAGCCGGTGTTCTGCGAGAACCAGCGGCGCGACAGCCGCGTCGCGTTGTCGACGGCGGTGTTGGGCGAGCCGTTCGCGTAGGTCGCCGGGGTCGGCGTGAAGACGGTGCGGCCGTTGGTGGTTTCGCCGGCGCGGGGTTGCAGGTCGAACGCGAGGCGCGCGTTGAAGTCGCTCGTCGGTGTGACGAGGAACTGCACGCGCCCCGACACGCGGTCGGTGTTGGTGTAGGTGATGTCGCGGTTGTACTGGTTCTCGATGTCGCCCTGGCCGCGGTCGACCGAGAAGGTGCCGCGCCACGCGACCAGGTCGTCGACCACCGGGCCGCCGACGGCCGCGGTGCCGGCGAAGCCGCCGCGCTGGCGGAACTCGAGCGTGTAGTCGGCGGTGGGCGTGAACGACGGCCGGCGCGTCGTGATGTTGACGACGCCCAGGCTGGTGTTCTTGCCGAGCAGCGTGCCCTGCGGGCCGCGCGTGACCTCGACGGTGTCGACGTCGACGAAGTTGAAGCTGGAGGTGAGCGCGTTGTAGGCGTAGTTGACGCCGTCGACGATGACGCCGACGCTCGGGTCCTGCGCCTCGGTCTGGCCGATCTTGCCGACGCCGCGGATGCTGAGCGAGCTGGTGCGCTGGTTGCCGAGGTTCCACGAGACGTTGGCGGCGCGCCGCGTGATGGCGTCGATGCCGTAGGCGCTGAGCCGTTCGAGTTCGGCGCCCTGCACGACCGAGATCGACAGCGGCACATCCTGCAGCCGCTCGATGCGGTTGCGGCTGCGCACGACGACGGCATCGAGCGCCCTCGCCTCGTTGTCGGCGACGGGGGCCGAGGCGGCGGCATCGGGGGCGGCCGGTGCGTCGGCAGGTGCATCGGCCGCATGGGCGATCACGGTGACGGCGGCCGCGGCGATCGGCGTGAGTCGGAGCAACTGCTTGATCAAGAGAGGGTCCCTCGGTGATGGTTGTCGTGGGGTTGTCGTGTGTGTCGATCCACCTCCCTTCACAGCACGGCGCATGCCCGTGTCCAGGCGGGGTTCTGCTGCGAAGCCAGCAAGGGCGCGGGTTGCGCGTGCTGCGCACGCAACGCCGCTGTCGTGTTCGCGGCTGTGTTGCGGGCACTCAGCCCGGCGGTGCCAATGGCATGAATGCTGCGATGAAGGTGTCTCCCACCTTCATCACCATCACCAGGGACACCCGCTTCATGAAGAGCTTCAAGATCACCGCGCTGGCCGCGGCCCTCGCATTCACCGCGCTGGCCGCATCGGCGCAGCAGGCCGCCGCGCCGTGGAAATACAAGACGCAGCGATTGGCCCGCGCCGAGGTCGATGCCTTGCTGGCGCAGCCTGGCGGCGTGCTGGTGCTGGACGTTCGCCGTCCCGACGAACTGATCAAGTACGGCAGCTTCCCGGTGTTCCTCAGCATCCAGAACCGCGACATCGAGAAGCAGCTCGCGTGGCTGCCGCGCGACCGGCGCATCCTGACGGTGTCCAACCATGCGCAGCGCGCAGGTGCGGTCGGTGACCTGCTGGCGAGCAAGGGCTACCAGGTGGCCGGCGCGACCGGCTCGGAAGACTACGAAAAGGAAGGCGGCACGGCGGTCAGCCACATCCAGCCACCGGCGCCGCGCGCGGCGGCGTCGGCGGTTGCGCCCTAGCGCTTCAGTGCTCGCACCGCGTCGAGCGCGCGCGCCACGTTGTCCTCGGGCGAGAGCCCGCTCAAGGTGGCCGCGATGCGACCGTCGGGCTTGATGACGAAGGTGGTCCGCTCGGCCAGGCCGTGATCGATCTCGTCGCCGCGCCGGGTCTTGCGGCCCGCCTTCTGCTCCTGCACGACCAGGTCGAAAGACTTCGCGATCGCGCCCTTGGCATCCGAGGCCACCGCCACCGTGCCGGCACACGACTCCGGATCGGCCGAGAACTCGTTGAGCCGCTCGATGCGGTCCAGCGACACGCCGACGATGCTGGCGCCGGCGTCGCTGAACTGCTTCAGGTTCACCGCGAAGGCGTGCGCCTGCAGGCTGCAGCCGATGGTGAATGCCGCCGGGTAGAAGTAGACGACCACCGGGCCGCGTGCCAATGCATCACGCAACGAATAGTCGAAGGCCTTGCCGGCCAGCGAGGCCGTGGCACGGAAGGCCGGTGCAGTGTCCCCCTCGCGCAACGCGGCATTCGCGCCGACGGCAGCGACGGACAGCAGGCAGGTGGCAAGCAGGTGTTTCATGGGGATCGGTGGAGAGTTGAAGGGGCCCGGCATGCAACCCGCGGGCCTGCATCTCGACCCTGCACCTGCTGCGCCGGCAGCAGCACGCGCCAGCGCATTGTTGGCGAGGCAACAGCAGCGCGCACATCGCAGCAGCGCAGACCCCGATCGCCGTGATGTGCGCATATGCAAGCGTGAAATGCTGCGTTCACGGCACGGAACAAGACACCTAATGTGCAGATCGCGTCATTTGTCTGCCCATTGTCGTCAGCCCATTGCCAGCCCATTGCCAACAGCATGTCCGCCGACCACCTGCTCACCCTGCCCGATTCCGCCAGCCTGGCGCTCTCGATCCGCGCCAAGGCGCTGCTGTTCCACGACCCGCGCTCGCTCGCCGTGCTGGAGCAGGTGGAACGCGTCGCCGGCAGCGACGCCACCGTGCTGGTGGTCGGCGAGACCGGCACCGGCAAGGAGCTGATCGCACGCCACATCCACAAGCGCAGCGGGCGCGACGGGCCCTTCATCGCGGTGAACTGCGGCGCCTTCAGCGAATCGCTGATCGATGCCGAGTTGTTCGGCCACGAGTCCGGCGCGTTCACCGGCGCGAACCAGGCGCGTGCCGGCTGGTTCGAGGCGGCCAACGGCGGCACGCTGTTCCTCGACGAGATCGGCGACCTGCCGCTCGCACTGCAGGTGAAGCTGCTACGCGTGCTGCAGGAGCGGCAGGTGGTGCGGCTCGGCTCGCGCCGCGCGATCCCGCTCGACGTGCGGCTGGTGGCGGCGACCAACGTCGAGCTGCACCGGGCGGTGGAGGCGCAGCACTTTCGCGCGGACCTGTACTTCCGGCTGAGCGTCGCGACGATCGAGCTGCCGCCGCTGCGCGACCGCCCGGGCGATATCCTGCCGCTCGCGCGCCACTTCATCGCGGTGTGCGGCGGCAAGCTGTCGCTGCACGGCACGCAGCTGTCGCCCGAGGCGCGCAGCGCGCTGCTGGCCTATGCGTGGCCCGGCAACATCCGCGAGCTGGAGAACGTCATCCACTACGCGCTGATCGTCTGCCGCGACGGCATCGTGCGGGCGAGCGACTGCCGCTTCTCGCCGCTCGGGTTCCTGGGCGCGGTCGCCTCGCCTCCCGCCTCGACCGCACCGCCCTCCGCGGGGCCGCCCCCCGAGGCGCAGCCGCTGGCCGCGCTGGAGCGTGCCATCGACGCGCTGATGGACGGCAGGCATCCGCAGCTGGTGGCGGCGATCGAGGCCCTGGTGGTGCGGCTCGGCTTCGCGCGCTGCCACGACAACCAGGTGCAGACCGCGCGGCTGCTCGGCGTCACGCGCAACACGCTGCGCACGCTGCTGAAGCGGCACGGGCTGCTGGCGCTGTCGTCGCGTGGGGAGGTGGATGAGGAGGTGGAGGTCGAGACGGCTTGAGCCTGGGTCATCGGCACGCCAGGTAGACCTGCCGCTCCTGACGAGGCGGGATGCCGATGGCACATGCCTTCAGCACGTCTCGGCCGAGCGAGCCTTCATAGACGATGCCGGCCACCACGCCCGCCTCATCGCGGGTGCGGATGCGGATGGGTGCGAGCACGACCGATCCGATGCGAAGCGGCTGTGCCTGCGACGACTGCTGGTTGAAAGAGCGCTCGCCCGTCGCCGACAGCGTTGCAGATGAACCGCCGACCGGCGCACCTTCGAGATAACGTCTCGCGAACTGCGTGTACGGGCGGCCGGTGTCGATGTCGACGAGCACCTCGGCGCGATCGCCCCAGGCACCGCGGACCAGCATCGCGCCAATCGATTCGCCTACCCGCTCGAGACGAACGCTGGACCGCTCGGGGTAGAGCTTGCGGAAGACATCGAACGGCTCAACGGYTGCGTGCAGCGCGAACAGGCGACTCGACGGGAAGTCGAGCACCACGAGATCATGCGGTGCCAGTTGCTGCGGGCTCAACATGCCGGCGAGCTTTGCGGCCGCGAATTCCGGGATCGTCGGGATAACCTCGCACGGAACGGCGGTCGGACGCTCCTCGCCGAACCAGATCAGCAAGGGCTGCTGGCAAGTCGGTCCCTCGGCGCGACTGCGCAGACGCGACGCGGCAGCCGAGACAACGAGGCTCGGCGACGACCCGGTGTCGAGAACGAAGCTTTCGATTCGGCCATGGACATGCACGTCGATGACAGGGCCGAAACCGTCGTGGACCTTCTGCTGGGAAAGAGGACGCTCGAAGAGCAGTGCCTGGGCTTGTGCCACGGGCCATGCCGTCAGAAGCGTCATGACGCTGGCGATCCGGATCAGTCTGGCGACTCTCACGCAGCGCTCTCCAGAATGCTGGCCGGCGCATGGCCGCGTCGCACAGCAGATTCACAGACCGCCTCGAGAAGCCCTTGTATTTGCTTGCAGTACACGCTTGGATTGTCAAAGGCACGCGCGCAGCTGTAGCGTTGAATGGGTCCGCCCAGTACCTCGCCCGCTCGGCAGACCTTCTTCCAGCAACAGTCAGTGCATTGAAGCGGGAGGCGGCCGACCTGCTTCACAAGGTCTTGTATCTCGCTGGAATCGATGAAGTCATTCAATGTCGAGTCCTGAACGTTGTAGCGCCCTCGGAAGAGGTGCGGTAAGACGTTTCTCAGATCATCGTCAGGCCCGACATGGCCATCGCTGTCCACGGTGATCGCGAGGGATCCGGAAATGATGGCTTCCTCCTCGGCCAACCTGCCCTTCCCGCCGAGGAGACGGCGAACGGACTTGTCCACGAACCTGATGTGGATCGACGGATCGTTGTCCCGCAACCAGTGCTCATAGATTCTGCAAAGGGCATCGCCCACCGTATTGCCGTCCTGCATGCAGGTGCTGTCATGCGTCTCGTCCGCAGCAATGAAGTGGAGGTTCTTGAGTCCAAGCTGATGGACCAGGTGCTGATACAAGACGGCTCCGTCCACATGACGGCTCAGTACCACGATAACGCCCAGCCGGTCGGGCAGGCGGGCCTGGAGTCTCTTGAGCCCCGAGACAACGCGGTCATAGGTGCCGCGGCCATCGTGGTCGACTCTGTGCAGATCGTGCACTTCACGCGGTCCGTCGAGACTGACGCCGACGAATATGCCGTGCTTGACGAGCAGGTCGATCCAGAGATCGTCCAGCAGCATGCCGTTCGTCTGCAGCGAAATTCGCAGATCGACCACTTGATGAAGAGCACGCGTGAGACGACCGCACATGTCATCGAATCGATCTCGCTTCATCAGCAGTGGCTCTCCACCATGCAGATCGATCTGGATGACTTGGAGCTCATGCTTTCTCGCCGCGTCGAGAAGGTAGGCCACGACGTGATCGATGGTCTCGACGGAGATCAGCGGCGGTCGCCTCTCGAAGTCCGTGTTTCTCGAGTCGAAGAAGTAGCAATAGGTACAGGCGATGTTGCAGCGCTCTGCGACCTTCAGAATGACTTCCAGCCGCCTAGGGATCACGGCCGGCTGTACAGGGTTCTCTACGGTGCGGAGTCTCGATCGAATCCCGCTCAGATTCACTCGCTCAATGGTGGCCATTGCTTTGCTGTCCTGTTTCCGACAAGGACCGATCAAGGAGTGCCGCCCTGGATGGGCGGCACGCATGGCAGTCTTAGACCGCCTTGCTCCATTCGCATTTCACGAAGTTTGGAGAGTTGCCTGCGCTGCACTTCACGTCGCCACCGGCGACATGCCGCAAGACGTTGTTGGGCAGAACTTGCAAGGGAGCGGCGACTGGCGCACCTGCAAGCGAAAGGCGATGGAGGAGAGCTTCGAGCGTCAWGGGTCTTCTTCACTTTCATATGAAGCGGGAACGGCCGCTTCACCCGTCGCGACAGGACTGCCGCAAAAGAGCGGACAAACTGCTTGAAGGCTTGACAGGAAGACAGCAATCGCTGAATCGAGCCGCGGGAGACTTGCTCCCGGCCGAAGCGAACTCAATTCCGCGGTAGGGAAGAGTTCCGTGAAAGGGCAGCCCTGGTGGCCGACCGATGCTTGGGCAATGCGACTCTGCTGAGGTGAGTGACTCTGCAGGCGTACCCGGTCACTCGCAACGCTCAATCTCTCCTATTGACAGACAGCGTTGACAATGATCTCTCACCGCTTCCCGCATGCGCCTCACGGCGCATGCGGGACTTGATCACTCACCAGTCATCTCCTGCCGCCCCTCCGGCAACCGGATCACCCCGGTCCGGTAGTCGTACTCGAACACCTCGCCATGCCGCCCCCATTCGATCGCGGTGCGCAGCACGCGCTCGGCCTCGGCGGCGTCGAGGCTGTCGCTCAGCAGGCGCAGGAACGGCTCCTGCGGCAGCTCGCCCGACGCCTCCTGCTCCAGGCTGTGCCGGATGTGCGCAGCGAGCGGCACGCCGGCCAGCAGCTGCTGCCCGAACAGCTGCTGCCGCAGCGTGTGGTCGCCGTCCACGTAGCGGCGCCCGAGCGGCGTCAGGTGCAGGTCGCCATCGGCCAGTTGCGCGAGCCCCAGCAGCGACAGTCCCTGCGTCAACGGCAGCAGCTCGTGGTCGGCCAGCTCGGTCTCCTCGGCGAGCTTCGGCAGGTCGGCATGGCCCGCGAACAGGTCGTCGGCCAGCAGCTCCAGCAGCCCGTCCATGCGGCTCACGTCGGCCTGCGGCAGGCGGTGCGCCAGCGGCAGCGCGGCCGGCTCGCCCGCCGGGCGGCGGCCGGTGCCGGCGGTCATCAGCGCGTAGACCTCGTCGACCAGCTGCCGCACCTCGGCGCTGTCCGGGYCGCGCGGGCGCGGCAGCTGCACCGCCAGCTGGCAGCGCACCCGCCCCGGGTCGCTCGCGAAGATCAGCACGCGGTCGGCCATCAGCACCGCTTCCTGGATGTTGTGCGAGACCACCAGCATCGCCTTGGTCGGCATGCGCCGCGAGGTCCACAGCGCGAGGATCTCGTCGCGCAGCCGCTCGCCGGTCAGCACGTCGAGCGCCGAGAAGGCTTCGTCCATCAGCAGGATCTCGGGCTCCACCACCAGCGCCCGCGCAATGCCCACGCGCTGGCGCATGCCGCCCGACAGCTCGCGCGGCAGCGCACCCTCGAAGCCCGCCAGCCCGATCAGCTGGATCGCCGCCACCGCGCGCGCCGCGCGCTCGGCGGGCGCCATGCCGCGCGCCTCGAGGCCGAGCTCGACGTTCTGCTGCACCGTGAGCCACGGGAACAGCGCGAACGACTGGAACACCATCGCGATGCCGCGCGCCGGCCCGTGCAGCGGCTGGCCGCGGTAGGCCACGTCGCCGGCATCGACCGGGATCAGCCCGGCCAGGATGCGCAGCAGCGTCGACTTGCCCGAGCCCGATTGACCGAGCAGCGAGACGATCTCGCCCTCGGCCAGCCGGAAGTCCACGCCCTCCAGCACCGCGCGCGCGCTGCCGTCGGCCGAGCGGAACGACTTGCCGACGTTCTTGAGTTCGATCAGTGTCTTCATGCTCTGCCCTAAAAATGCATGCGGTCTTCGGCAAGGCGGTACAGCCGCCGCCAGA
Source organism: Rhizobacter sp. P2_H2 (assembly GCF_056403375.1). Lineage (NCBI taxonomy): Bacteria > Pseudomonadati > Pseudomonadota > Betaproteobacteria > Burkholderiales > Sphaerotilaceae > Rhizobacter > Rhizobacter sp. P2_H2. The sequence continues at coordinate 19,098 of NZ_JBFUFP010000009.1, read as the reverse complement.
CCAGGTGGTTCATGCCCATCACGAACACGCACATCACGCCGATGCCCAGCGCGATGCGCGGGAAATCGCCGATCGCCGTCATGTGCGCGATGTAGCTGCCCAGCCCCTTCGCCTGCAGCGTGGTGTCGCCCCAGGTCACGTACTCGGCGACGATGCTCGCGTTCCACGAGCCGCCGCTCGCGGTGATGGCCCCGGTGACGAAGCTCGGGAACACCGCCGGCAGCAGGTAGCGGCGCCAGCGCAGCCAGCCCGACAGGCCCAGGTTCTGCGCCGCATAGCGCAGCTCGGTCGGGATGCTGCTCGCGCCGGCGATCACGTTGAACAGCAGGTACCACTGCGTGCCCAGCACCATCAGCGGCGACAGCCAGATGTCGGGGTTGAGCTTCCAGCGCACGATGAACAGCACCGCCACCGGAAACATCAGGTTGGCCGGGAACGCCGCCAGGAACTGCGCCACCCCCTGCAGCCGCCCCGACCAGCGCGGGTTCATGCCGATCCAGATGCCCACCGGCACCCACACCAGCGCGGCCAGCGCCGTCAGCACCAGCACGCGCAGCAGCGTGATCGAGCCCAGCACCAGCACATGCCCGGCCTCGGCCCAGCCGACCTCGGTGTGGATGAAGCGCAGCAGGTGCCACAGCGCGATCAGCACCGCCGCGGCCAGCAGCGCATCCCAGGCGCGCTGCAGCGTCGCACCGGCCGGCCGCGCGCGCGCCCGGATCGAAGTGCCGTCGTGGCGGCGGCGGAACAGCGTCAGCGAGCGCGCGAACAGCGCCCCGATGCGCAGCGCGAACGGCTGCAGCCGCTCGGTGCGGCGCAGCCAGGTCAGCAGCCACGACGACGGCGCACTCTCGCTGCTGCCCTCCTCGAAGCGGAACTTGTCGGCCCATGCGAGCAGCGGCCGGAAGAACAGCTGGTCGTACAGCACGATGCCCACCAGCATCGCGCCGATCGCCCAGCCGATCGCGTGCAGGTCGCGCAGCTCGATGGCCTGGGCGATGTACGAGCCGATGCCGGGCAGCTTGATGCTCTGCTGCGACACCGCGATGGCCTCCGACGCGACCACGAAGAACCAGCCGCCGGACATCGACATCATCATGTTCCACAGCAGCCCGGGCATCGCGAACGGCAGCTCGAGCCGCCAGAAGCGCTGCCAGCCCGACAGCTGGAACACGCGCGCCGCCTCCTGCAGCTCCGGCGGCACGGTGCGCAGCGACTGGTAGAGGCTGAAGGCCATGTTCCAGGCCTGCGACGTGAAGATCGCGAAGATCGCGGCGCACTCGACGCCGAACAGGTTGCCCGGGAACAGCGCGATGAAGCCGGTGACGGTGATCGACAGGAAGCCGAGGATCGGGATCGACTGCAGGATGTCGAGCAGCGGCACCAGCACCCGCTCGGCGGCGCGGTACTTGGCCGCCAGCGCCGCGAACACGCAGGCGAACACCAGCGACGCGCCGAGCGCGAGGAACATGCGCAGCGTGGTGCGCAGCAGGTAGTACGGCAGCGCGGTCGGGTCGAGCGTGAGCGGCAGCGCCTCGCCCAGCTGGTACGGCCGCGCCATCTGCGCGCCGCCCCAGGCCAGCAGCACCAGCACCGCGAGCACCAGCGGCAGCAGGGCCCAGTCCCAGCGGTTGCCCCCGGACTCGACCACCTGGCGGGGAAAGAATCGTTTGTCGGTCATGCTGTCGCCCATGCGCTTTCTCGTCGCGAACGCCGGGCGCTCGATCGAGATCCGACAGGCGGCATTTTCGCCGCACGGCGAGTCGCTCGAGAGGCGGCTGCATGACGCGGTGTGTCGGCACCGACACACCGGATCCCCCTGCCTCCGGGGGGCGGCCGCAGGCCGGCGGCGCCTCGTTCCTACAATCCCGCGATGTTCCGCGCACCGTCCCGCCTGCTCGACCTGCTGTGGAGTACCACCGAGCGGCGGCGCGGCCACGCCAAGCTGACGCTGCTGGCGCTGTGCGTCTATGCGCTGTTCGCGGTGGTGGTCGCCGTCGAGGTGCGGCTCGGCATGATGGAGGCGGGGCCGGCGTTCTGGTTCTGCGTCGTCAGCCTGGGCGGCATCCTCGTCTTCTACGCGCTGGTGCGCAGCGGCCTCAGCGAGCGGCTGTCGCACGACCCGTCGCTGACGATGTCGCAATCGGTGTTCGGCATCTCGGTCACCGCCTGGGGCTATGCGATCAACCCGCAGCTGCGCGGCGCGGTGATGGCGATCATGCTGCTGAACCTGGTGTGGGGCATGTTCGTGATGTCGCCGCGCGAGGCGCGGCTGCTGGGCGCGCAGGCGCTGGCGATGCTGGGCGGCGTGATGCTGTGGAAGGCGCGCACCGACCCGGCGCGCTTCCCGCCGCACATCGAGGCGATCCAGTTCGGCTTCTGCCTGATCCTGATGACGGCGATGTCGGCGCTGGCGGTCAGCATGGGCCGGCTGCGCGCGAAGCTGCGGCAGCGCCAGGCGGAGCTGCAGCAGGCGCTCGCGAAGATCCACCACCTGGCCACGCGCGACGACCTGACCGGCCTCGTGAACCGCCGCCACCTGACCGAGCTGCTCGATGCCGAGCGCGTGCGGCAGAAGCACCACGGCCTGCCGCTGAGCCTGGTGCTGATGGACCTCGACCACTTCAAGCCGATCAACGACAACCACGGCCACGCGGCCGGCGACCGGGTGCTGAAGATCTTCGCCGACGCCGCGCAGGCCGCGCTGCGCGACACCGACGTGCTCGGGCGCTGGGGCGGCGAGGAGTTCCTGCTGATGCTGCCGGCGACGCCGCAGGCACAGGCGCTGCAATGCGTCGATCGGTTGCGCGCCGGGCTCGCGGCGGCCCCTTTCGACGCCGTGGCGCCGGGGCTGCGGCTGACCTTCTCGGCCGGGTTGAGCACCTGCGCCGACGGCGAGGCGCTGCAGGCCGCGATCGAGCGGGCCGACAAGGCGATGTACCAGGCGAAGCTGAGCGGGCGCGACAGCACGGTGGTCGGCTGATTTCTGCTGAACTCTACTGACACAGGTTGTCAGCATGCCCGGCGCAGCATCACCCTCCCCAGAGACGAGGAGATGCCCCGATGACCGTGATGACGCTGGAGCGCCCGGCCCGTGCCGCGGCTGCTGACACGATTCCGTCCCCTTGTGCCATCGTCGAGCTGCGGCGCTATGCGCTGCACCCCGGCCGGCGCGAGACGTTGATCGAGCTGTTCGACCGCGAGTTCGTGCACACACAGGAAGACTGCGGCATGCGCGTGCTCGGCCAGTTCCGCGACCTCGACGCACCCGACGACTTCGTCTGGCTGCGCGGTTTCGCGAACATGGCCGAGCGGCGCGAGGCGCTGGCCGCGTTCTACGGCGGCCCGGTGTGGCAGCGGCACCGCAACGCCGCCAACGCGACGATGCAGGATTCGTCGAACGTGCTGCTGCTGCGCAACGTGCAGACCGCCGCGACCCATGCGGCACGGCCCGGCATGCTGCTCGCCGTGGTGTGCCGGCTCGATGCGCCGGCCACGCCGCAGCTGGTGCAGCGCTTCGAGCACGAGGTGCGGCCCTGCCTGGTGGCCGCCGGCATGGACGTGCAGGCGGTGCTGAAGACCGAGCACGCCGCCAACGACTTCCCGGCGCTGCCGGTGCGCACCGACACCGAGGCCTTCGTGTGGATCTGCCGCTTCGACAGCGTGGTCCACCAGCTCGACTGCGCCGACCGGCTGTTCACCTCGGCGATCTGGCGCGATGCGGTGTGGCCGCGCTGGTTGTCGCAGCTGCGCGCAGCACCGGAGATGTTCCGCCTGCAGCCCACCGCCGGCTCGGCCTGGCGCTGAGCGCCTTTCACCGGAGAACACGATGAGCTACACGCTGGACCGCACCGGGCAACCGGACGACTTCGATTTCCTGCACGGCCGCTGGCAGGTGCTCAACCGGCGCCTCGCGACGCGCGTGCCGGGCAGCGACGACTGGCAGGAGTTTCCTTCGGTGCTCGCGTGCGAGCCGCGCCTCGGCGGCATCGCCAACGTCGAACAGATCGACTTCACGACCCAGGACTGGTCGGGCATGACCTTGCGGTTGTTCGATACCGCGAAGCGGCAATGGTCGATCTACTGGGCGCACAACCGCAGCGGCATCCTGTTTCCGCCGGTGCGCGGCGGCTTCGATGGCGACCGCGGCGAGTTCTACGGCGAGGATGAAGACAACGGCCGCAAGGTGTACGCACGCTTCGTCTGGCAGCGCCAGGGGCCGGATGCAGCGCGCTGGGAGCAGGCCTTCTCGCCCGATGGGGAGGAGTGGCTGACGAACTGGACGATGCAGATGACGCGGGTGCCCGCCTGAGTCTTCAGGTGTCTCGCTCGAAGTGATCGCGCAGGCCTTCGGCATCGATCACCACCGTCCGGTCTGCCAGCGCGCAGAGGTACTTGTTGTGCGCCATTGCTTGGCCGTCATCGAAGCCGGCCTGCGGCGCGCAGGGTGACACCAGGGTCAGGCGGCCCTGCTGCAAGCCGCCGCGGTTCAGCCGCCCGAGGCTGGCTTTGAGCAGGTCGCCGGGCAGCACGCCGACGGCCTGGCCACCGGCCTCCAGCGCGCTCTGCATCGCGGCCATCTCGACACCATGCGCACCGCTCGAGAGGACGACCATCCCTTCGTCGGCACACGTGGCCGCGGTCTGGCGCGCGAACTCGAGCGCCGCCTCGCCGGCATCGCGCGAGCCGACGATCGCGAGGCCGCCCAGGTCGAGCAGCTCCGGGCGGCCCGCACCGTACAGCAAGGGCGGCGCGGCATGCTTCAACCGGCGCTTCAGGGCCCCCGGGTACGCGGCATCGGCTCGCGAGATCACCCACAGGCCGGCACGGCTCCATCGCTCCAGGGCCAGGGCCATCGCGGTTCCGCGGGCCAGCAGGAACTCGATGCGGGGGCGCTCGAGTTCGATCTCCTGCACGCCGTCCAACTGCGCGTGCGCCGCGGCGGACAGYAGGTCGGCAGGCCGCATCCCGCGCTGGTTCAGCCAGGGGGCGAACACCGCCCAGTCCCGCATCGACAGCGGCTGGAACGCTTCCTGCCGCTCGCCGCCGAACCGCCCGCACAGCAGCAGAACCGCCTCGCCATCCGCACTCAATCCCTGAACACTCATGGGGTCGCTACTTCGCCGAGGTGAGGGCCAGCGCGAACGGGTAGACCGCCGCCGTGCCCGTCTGTCGCAGCAACGCCGCAGCGAGCGTCAGGGTCCACGCGGAATCGACGAGATCGTCGACCAACAGCACGGCACCATCCGTGCCCGGCTGCGGCTCGACGGCATACGCGCCGTCGAGGTTGTGGCATTGGTGAAATCGGTTCTCCATGTCTCTCTGGGGCTGCGTCTCGCGTGTCTTCGACATGATCGGCCGGAACGGTACACCCAGCGCATCGGCAAGCCGCCTGGCGAAGTCCGGCACGAGCTCGGGGTAGCGCATCGACGGGATGCAGGTCACCCAGCTGATCCGTGCCGCTGCGGGCCACCGGTGGCGGATCATGTCCGCCGACGCCTCGACCAGCTCGTCGTCGAAGCGGCCCTGCGCCTTTCCCCGCGCCACCAGCTGGCCCCAGACCGGCTCGCCCCAGCGGGACAGCACCCGGCCTTCTTCGCCGCGCAGCGCCGCGGGGATGGTCTGCTTGCTCCAGCCGTGGTCGGCCCGGTACTGCGGCAGCGCCTCGACGTCCCACTGCTTCTTGAGCTCCAGCGGCATCTCGCTGCGCTTGACGAAGCGCAACGCCTCGATCAGCGTGGCTCGCTCGACCTCCATCGGCAGCACGGGCCGGCCGAGGCACACGGCACAACGCCCGCACGCCGACGCCCCGGCGTCGTCGAGCGCCTCGGCGAGGAACAGCATCAGGCAGCGCTCGTTGGCAAGGTAGTGCTTCATCTGCGCCCACTCGTCCTCGCGCTGCCGCGTGAGGTGCGCGATGCGCGCCTTGTCGAGTTGGAACGGCTGCGCGGTCCGGTACCACGCGCCATCGATGCGCAGCACCGGCGAGTCCGGCTCGACCACCAACAGCTTGAGCACCTTCTCGATCTGCGACTGCCGCAGGTTGACGGCCCGCTCCAGCGCGCGAACGCTCAAGCCCCCGTCGGCAGCCTCCAGCGCACCGAGGATCCGGTCCACCTGCCACTCCGGCGGGAACGCGGCCTCGCGGAAGTACTCGTTGATGTCCTCTTCCTCATCCCCCGACAGCAGCACGCCGCAGGCCGCGGGGATCGCCCGGCCGGCCCGGCCCACCTGCTGGTAGTAGGCCACCACGTTGCCGGGGGTCTGGTAGTGGATGACGAAGTGCAGGTCCGGCTTGTCGTAGCCCATGCCGAGCGCCGTGGTCGCGACGAGGCATTTGATGTCGTTGGCCAGCAGCGCCTGCTCCATCGCCTGCCGCTCGTCGTCGTGCTTGCCCGCGTGGTACGCGCGTGCATCGATCCCGCGCCCTTGCAGCCACTCGGCGACACGGTCGGCATCGCGCGTGGTCAGCGTGTAGACGATGCCGCTGCCGGGCAGCTGCGGAATGCGATCGGCCAGCCACGCCAGCCGGTCTGCCGCCCCCGCCAGCCGCATGTTCTGCAGCGCCAGGCTCTCGCGCAGCAGCGGCCCGCGCTGCACCACCACGCCGGTGCCGAGCTGGGCCGCCACATCCTGCGCCACGCGCCGGTTGGCCGTGGCCGTGGTGGCGAGCACCGCGATGTGGGCCGGCAGGCGGGCCAGCACCTGCCCGACGCGCCGGTAGTCGGGCCTGAAATCGTGGCCCCAGTCCGAGATGCAGTGCGCCTCGTCGATCACCAGCAGCCCGATGCGCGCCGCAATCGGCTGCAAGGTGCCGGCCACGAACTCGTCGTTGGCCAGGCGTTCCGGGGAGATCAGCAGCAGGTCGACCTGGCCGGCGAGCAGTTCAGTGCGCACGGCCTCCCAATCGTCGCGGTTGGTCGAGTTGACGGTGAGCGCCTTCAAGCCGAGCCGGTGCGCCGCCTCGATCTGGTTGCGCATCAGCGAGAGCAGCGGCGAGATGATCAGCGTGACGCCGGCGCCCTGCGCCCGCATCAACGTCGCCCCGACGAAATACACCATGCTCTTGCCCCAGCCGGTGCGCTGGACGCAGAGCACCTTGCCGCGCCGGTTCACGATGTGGTCGATGGCCTCCCACTGCCCGTCGCGGAAGTTCGACGCCGGCTGGCCCATCGCCACCCGGAGACAGCGCAGTGCCTCGGCTTCGACGACCATCTGTGCGGCTCCCGTGAGGTGCCCGGCCAGTCCGGGCTGCGGGCCAGTGTAGCGACGGGGAACACCGTGTCAGTTCACGACCAGGACTTCTGCAGCAGACGGCGCGCGACATCGGCCGCACCGGCGTCGCCCGTCATGTGCGCGCGCACGATCGCGCCCTCGACGATCAGCAGCGCATCTTCCGCCGCCCGCTCCGGCTGCGGGTGGCCGCAGCGGCGCGCCAGCGCGAGCAGGCAATCCTGCAGCTCGTCCTTGTGGCTTTGCACCACGCTGATCGCCTCGCCCTGCGCCGAGCCTTCGGCCAGCGTGTTGATGAAGGCGCAGCCGCGGAAATCCGGCTCCTCGAACCATTCGCGCAGCACCTCGGCCGCACGCTCCATCGCCGGGCCGGCGGCTGCGCAGCGCGCCTCCAGCCTGCCCGCGAACCAGTTCATCCAGCGCTCGTGCCGCAAGCGCAGGAAGGCCAGCACCAGGTCGTCCTTCGACGGGAAGTGCCGGTAGAACGAGGCCTTCGCCACCTGCGATTCGGCGATCAGCCGGTCGATGCCGACCGCGCGGATGCCGTCGGCGTAGAAGAGGCGCATCGCGGTCTCGAGGATGCGCTGGCGGGGTTCGAGCGGGGCCGTGGCGTTCGTCATGGCCCGCAGTTTGACAGACAGATCTGTCTGCCTCAAGATGCGGCACATAGACAGACCTGTCTACACCCCGAAACAGGAGCCCCCATGGAAACACCCCGCCCGCCGCTGCCCCCGTTCACCGAGGAATCCGCCCGCCAGAAGGTCCGCCTGGCCGAAGACGCCTGGAACAGCCGCGACGCCGACCGCGTCGCCGCCGTCTACACCGAGGACACGCGCTGGCGCAACCGCGCCGAGTTCCCGGTCGGCCGCGAGCAGGTGCGCGCCTTCCTGCAGCGCAAGTGGGCGCGCGAGCTCGACTACCGGCTGATCAAGGAGCTGTGGGCCTTCGGCGGGCCGCGCATCGGCGTGCGCTTCGCCTACGAGTTCCGCGACGATTCCGGCCAGTGGTTCCGCAGCTACGGCAACGAGAACTGGGAGTTCAACGCGCAGGGCCTGATGGAGCGCCGCTACGCGAGCATCAACGACCTGCCGATCCAGCCGGAACAGCGCCTGTTCCACTGGCCGCTCGGCCGCCGCCCGGACGAGCACGCCGGGCTCAGCGAACTGGGGCTGTGACGGCAGCGGCCGCCGGCGCCGCCTTCGGCTTGCGGAACACGATCACGTTGCCGGCCATCACCAGCACCAGCCCGAGCAGCGCCGGCGCCGTCCACTGATAGCCCTCGACCCAGGCCGACACGTTCAGCGCGACCACCGGGAACAGCACGGTGCTGTAGGCCGCGCGTTCCGGCCCGAGGCGGCCCACCAGCGTGAGGTAGGCGGTGAAGCCGATCACCGAGCCGGGGATCGCGAGGTACAGCAGCGCGCCGACGTAGGTGGGCGACGGATCGAAGGCCCAGCCGACGCCGGCGACGCCGCAGCCGAGCGCCAGCACCGTGGAGCCGATCAGCATGCCCCACGCGTTGGTGACAACCGGCGCATGGCCCAGCGCCTGCAGGCGCGTCGACAGCATGTTGCCGGCCGAGAAGCACAGCGTGCCGGCCAGCCCGAGCGCGAGGCCGGTCAGCGTGCCGGGCGACGCATCGTGGCGCGTCAGCTCCGGCCAGAACAGTGCTGCCAGGCCCAGCATGCCGAGCGCGCTGCCGGCCAGCACGCGCGGCGCGAGCGGCCGGCCGAGGAAGACCCGCGCGTTGAACGCATTCCACACCGTCGCGGTGGAGAACAGCACCGCGACCAGCCCGCTCGGGATGAAGCGGCTCGCGTGCAGGAAGCAGATGAAGTTCAGGCAGAACAGGCACACGCCCTGCGCCGCGATCAGCTTCATCGCGCGGGCATCGGGCCGTTTCAGCCGCCCGGTGATGGCCAGCCACGCGAACAGCACGGCCGCCGCCAGCGCGAAGCGGTAGGCGATGGACCACGGGATCGGCACCACGCCGAGCTGCAGCTTCAGCGCGATCCAGGTGGTGCCCCAGATCAGCACGGTGAGCACGTAGAGGAAGAGGTTCATCGCGCCAGTGTCGGCCGCATGGCGTGACCCTGGTTGCACAAAACTGCGGTTTGTCGCGGGCGCCTCGCGCGCGCACGCGAGGCGGCGGCTACAGTGGCGAGGCCATGGCCACCGCCACACCGCCCGACCTGTCCCGCCACGAGGTGTTCGACGTGCTGACGCACTCGCGCGCCCGGCTGCAGCGCAGCGCCGTGCTGGGCGACGGGCTGGCCGCCGCGGTGTGGCGCAACGCGGCCGATGCGACGCGCTACAGCCGGCCCTCTCACCACACGCTGTCGCTGTACCTGAGCGGCGGCCACGGCACCTGGCGGCACGAGGCGCCCGATCTGCGCGGCGAGCCGGGCCGGCTGTGCGTGATGCCGGCCGGCCACGAATCGCGCTGGGTGGTGGGCCGCGAGGAGCAGAGCTTCGTGCACCTGTACTTCGACGAGGCGCAGCTGGCGCCGCTGGCGGTGCGGCTGCTCGACCGCGAACCGCGCGAGGTGCAGGTGCCCGACCTGACCTTCGTGGCCGACGCCGGCGTGGCCGCTCCGCTTCATGCGCTGGCCCTGCTCGACTGGCACGACCCGCAGGCGCGGCTGCAGGCGAATGCGCTGGGACACGAGGCGTTGGCCGCGCTGCTGCTCGCACACGCCACGCGCGGCCACCGCGCGCCGCCGCGCGGCGGGCTGTCGGCCCACGTGCGCCGGCGGCTGGTCGACTGGACCGAGGCGCGGCTCGACCAGCCGCTGACGATCGGCGAGATGGCCGCCGTCGCCGCGCTCTCCGAGCATCACTTCGCGCGCATGTTCCGCACCTCGTTCGGCATCGCGCCGCACGCCTGGGTGCTGTGGTTGCGCATCGAGCGGGCCAAGCAGCTGCTGCGGCATTCGGAGGCGCCACTCGACGAGGTGGCGCGGCAATGCGGGCTGGCGAGCGCGAGCCACCTGGTGAACCGGTTCCGGGCGCGAATGGGCGTCACGCCGGGACAGTTCCGGCAACTGTCCTAGAATCCGCTCGCTTGTCGGGGTGCCGAGGATGCGAATCCAAGGCTGAGAGGGCTTCAGTGCCTAACCCGTTGAACCTGATCGGGGTCATCCCCGCGTAGGAAACAGCACTCGGCCACCGGTCGCATCTGCTCACCGCAGGGCACGGTCTCCCAGGCAGGCACACCACCTCTGGAGACCGCATGGCCAAGCAAGCATCCTCCGTCGACACCGACGAGCTCTCCCGCCGCATCACCCGCGCGCCGTTCGCCGGCTCGCGCAAGGTCTACCTCGACGGCAGCCGCCCCGACCTGCGCGTGCCGTTCCGCGAGATCGCGCTCTCCGACACGCTGGTGCAGCAGCCGCACGGCGAGCCGCTGCGCGAGCCGAACCCTCCGCTGCGCGTCTACGACCCCTCGGGCCCCTACACCGACCCGCAGGCCGCGATCGACATCACGCACGGCCTGCCGCCACTGCGCCGTGCGTGGATCGCCGACCGCGCCGATTCCGAAGCCCTGCCGCACATCAGCAGCGCCTACGGCCGCACCCGGCTCGACGACCCGGCGCTGGCCGCGCTGCGCATGGCCAACCCGCCGCTCCCGCGCCGCGCGAAGCCCGGCGCCAACGTCTCGCAGATGCACTACGCGCGCCGCGGCATCGTGACGCCCGAGATGGAGTTCATCGCACTGCGCGAGAACCTGGTGAAGGCCCAGCTGCGCGAGCGCCTCGCGACCGAGCGCCTGCCGCAGCGCGGCCACCCGTTCGGCGCGGCGCTCGTGCACGACATCACGCCCGAGTTCGTGCGCAGCGAGGTGGCGCGCGGCCGCGCGGTGATCCCCTGCAACATCAACCACCCCGAGAGCGAGCCGATGGTGATCGGCCGCAACTTCCTGGTGAAGGTCAACGCCAACATCGGCAACTCGGCAGTGACCTCGGGCATCGAGGAGGAAGTCGACAAGCTGGTGTGGGCGATCCGCTGGGGCGCCGACACGGTGATGGACCTGTCGACCGGCGAGAACATCCACGAGACGCGCGAGTGGATCCTGCGCAACTCGCCGGTGCCGATCGGCACGGTGCCGATCTACCAGGCGCTGGAGAAGGTGAACGGCCGCGCCGAGGAACTCACCTGGGAGCTGTTCCGCGACACGCTGATCGAGCAGGCCGAACAGGGCGTCGACTACTTCACCATCCACGCCGGCGTGCGGCTCGCGCACGTGCCGCTCACCGCGAACCGCCTGACCGGCATCGTCTCGCGCGGCGGCTCGATCATGGCCAAGTGGTGCCTGTCGCACCACCGCGAGAGCTTCCTGTACGAACGCTTCGGCGAGATCTGCGAGATCATGAAGGCGTACGACGTCTGCTTCTCGCTCGGCGACGGCCTGCGCCCCGGCTCGATCGCCGATGCGAACGACGAGGCGCAGTTCGCCGAGCTGCACACGCTGGGCGAGCTGACGCAGGTGGCCTGGCAGCACGACGTGCAGGTGATGATCGAAGGCCCCGGCCATGTGCCGCTGCAGCTGGTGCAGGAGAACGTCGACAAGCAGCTGGCGGCGTGCGCCGAGGCGCCGTTCTACACGCTCGGCCCGCTGATCACCGACATCTCGCCCGGCTACGACCACATCGCGTCGGCGATGGGTGCGGCCAACATCGGCTGGTACGGCACCGCGATGCTGTGCTACGTGACGCCGAAGGAGCACCTGGGCCTGCCGAACCGCGACGACGTGAAGCAGGGCCTGATCGCCTACAAGATCGCCGCGCACGCGGCCGACCTGGCGAAGGGCTTCCCCGGCGCGCAGATGTGGGACAACGCGGTGTCGAAGGCGCGCTTCGAGTTCCGCTGGGAGGACCAGTTCCGCCTCGCGATCGACCCCGACACCGCGATGGCCTACCACGACGAGACGCTGCCGAAGGAGAACGCGAAGGTCGCGCACTTCTGCTCGATGTGCGGCCCGAAGTTCTGCTCGATGAAGATCAGCCAGGAGGTGCGGGCCTTCGCGCAGCGCGACGCGGCGGCGAAGCCGGTGATCGAGATCCGCCAGGCGCTGGACGGCAAGGCCGAGGAGTTCCGCGCGCACGGCGGCGAACTTTATCTCTGACATGCGCGTGGACAACGGCAGCGACAGCGATGTGCTGATCGCCGGCGCGGGGCTGGCCGGCCGGCTGTGCGCGTGGCGTTTTGCGCGCGCCGGGCGGCAGGTGCGGCTGTTCGACGCGGCGCGGCGCGACGATGCGCGCTCGGCCAGCGCGGTGGCCGCGGCGATGCTGTCGCCGCTGGCCGAGCTGGCCGTGGCCGATGCGCAGGTGCATGCGCTCGCGCAGCAGGCGATGGCGCTGTGGCCCGACTGGCTGCTCGCGCTGCAGGCCGACAGCGGACGGCCGGTGTACTTCCGCCGCGCCGGCACGCTGGTGCTCGCGCATGCGGCCGATGGCGGCAGCCTCGATCACTTCGAGCGGGTGCTGCGGCACAAGCTGGCGCCGGCGGAGCAGCACGCGATCCAGGCGCTCGATGCGGCCGGCGTCGCCGAGCATGAGCCTGCGCTCGCCGGCCGCTTCAACCGCGGCCTGTTGCTGGCCGGCGAAGGGCAGCTCGCCAACGACGAACTGCTGCTCGCGCTGGCGCGTGCGCTGGACCGCTTCCGCGTGCACTGGCACGAGGACGAGCCGGTGCAGCAGCTGCACGCCGGCGGGCTGCGCACCGCGCAGGGCGAGTTCCGCGCGCCGCTGGTGATCGACGCACGCGGCCTCGGCGCGCGCGCCGACTGGCCGGGGCTGCGCGGCGTGCGCGGCGAGATCCTCAGCGTCGAGTGCGAGGGCATCGCGCTGCAGYGGCCGGTGCGGCTGATGCACCCGCGCTACCAGCTCTACGTGGCACCGCGGCCGAAGCAGCGCTTCGTCGTCGGCGCGACCGAGCTCGAATCGGAAGACGCCGGCCCGCCCAGCCTGCGCTCGGTGCTGGAGCTGGGCAGCGCGCTGTACAGCCTGCACCCGGCGTTCGCCGAGGCGCGGGTGCTGCGCATCGATGCGGCGCTGCGCCCGGCGCTCGACGACCACCGGCCGCAACTGCGCCGGCACGACGGCGTCTGGCAGCTCAATGGGCTGTACCGCCACGGCTACCTGTGCGCACCCGCGCTGGTGGACCAACTGCTTCAGGAGACGATGCCATGAGTGACCTGACGACCGAGGTGTCGATGAACGGCCGCGCGCTGCAGACGCCGGCCGTCACCCTCGCGGAACTGCTGCAGCAGCAGGGCTACGACGCGCAGGCCGCGATGGCGTGCGCGATCAACCGGCAGTTCGTGCCGCGTGCGCAGTGGCCGCTGCAGAGGCTGCAGCCCGGCGACCGCATCGACGTGATCGCACCCGTGACCGGAGGCTGACATGACTTCATGGACCCTCGCTGGTACCCCGCTGGCGAGCCGCCTGCTGCTCGGCACCGCGCACTACCCGTCGCCGCAGGTGCTGGCCGATGCGGTGCAGGCGAGCGGCACGCAGGTGCTGACCGTCGGCCTGCGCCGCTTGCAGCCGGAGCACGGCGGCGGCAACGCGTTCTGGCAACGCGTGCGCGCGCTCGGCTGCCACGTGCTGCCGAACACCGCCGGCTGCCACGACGCGCAGGAGGCGATCACGCTCGCGCAGATGGCGCGCGAGCTGTTCGACACGCCGTGGATCAAGCTCGAGGTGATCGGCGACGACTACACGCTGCAACCCGACCCGTTCGGCACGCTCGAGGCCGCGCGCGTGCTGGTGCGCGAGGGCTTCCAGGTGCTCGCCTACACCACCGACGACCTGGTGCTCGCGCAGCGCCTGCACGAGGCCGGCTGCGCCGCGGTGATGCCGTGGGCCGCGCCGATCGGCACCGGGCGGGGGCCGCAGAACCCGTATGCGCTGCAGACGCTGCGCGCGCGGCTGCCCGATGCGGTGCTGATCGTCGATGCCGGGCTCGGCCGGCCGTCGCACGCGGCGCAGGTGATGGAGATGGGCTTCGATGCGGTGCTGCTGAACACCGCGGTCGCGCAGGCCGGCGACCCGGTGCGCATGGCGCGCGCGTTCGCGCAGGCGGTCGACGCGGGGCGGCTGGCGTTCGAGGCCACGCCGATGGGCGAACGGCAGACGGCGCAGGCCTCGACACCGACGCTCGGCATGCCGTTCTGGCACCAGGCTTGAAGGACACGACGATGCGACCCTTGTTGACGATCGCCGGGCACGACCCGGTGCATGGCGCCGGCATCACCGCCGACCTCGCGACCTGGCAGGCGATGGGCCTCGCCGGCAGCAGTGTCGTGACGGCCTTGACGGTGCAGGACAGCCGCGGCCTGGGCGCGCTGCAACCGGTCCCGGCCAAGTGGGTGCGCGACGCGTTGCAGGCGCTGCTGCGCGATGGCGAGCCGGCGGCCATCAAGCTCGGCATGCTGGGTTCGCTGGAGGTGCTGCGCGAGGTGCATGAGTTCGTGGCAGCGCGCCGCTGCCCGGTCGTGCTCGATCCGGTGCTCGGCGCGTCGAACGGACACAGCAGCCACGATGCGGACGAACGCGCGTGGCTCGACGCGGTGCGTGCGCTCGCGCGCGAGGCCGACGTGATCACGCCGAACCTGCCGGAAGCGCAGCGGCTCGGCGTGCTCGACGGTCCGGCGGCCGTGGTGCTGAAAGGCGGGCATGCGGAGGGCGACCGCAGCATCGACGAGGTGATGGCCGGCGCGCGACGCGCATCGCTGTCGTCACCGCGCCTGGCCGGCTCGGCGCACGGCAGCGGCTGCGTGTTCTCGGCCGCGCTGGCCGGCGCGCTCGCGCAGGGCTGGGGCGTGTTCGATGCCGCCTGTGTCGCGAAGCTGCGCGTGACGGCCGGCCTCGCGCAGGCGCTCGAGGTCGGCCCGGGCAGACCGAACACGAACGCGGCGGCACTGGCCGACAGCACGCACCTGCCCGACTTCCGCTGGGCTGATGACGGGGCCATGCCGGCAGCCGCCTTCGCGCCGTTGAGCGGGCCGCTCGGCTTCTACGCGGTGCTGCCCGATGCCGACTGGATCGAGCGCGCGCTCGCGATGGGCGTGCGCACGCTGCAGTTGCGCCTGAAGGCAGGCAGCCTGCCGCAGGCCGAGCTGACGGCGCAGCTGCGCGCGGCGGTGAGAGCGGCGCGCGAGGTGCCGGGCGCGCAGCTCTTCATCAACGACCACTGGCGCGAGGCGCTCGACCTCGGCGCCTACGGCCTGCACCTCGGCCAGGAGGACATCGGCACGGCCGATCTCGGCGCGATCCAGGCTGCAGGTCTGCGCGTGGGCGTCAGCTCGCACACGCCGCTGGAGATGTGCCGCGCGCAGGCGCTGCGGCCGTCGTACATCGCGATCGGGCCGGTCTACCCGACGACGCTGAAGGCGATGGCCTATGAGCCGGTCGGGCCGGAGCGGCTGGCGCAATGGGTGTCGTGGCTGAAGCCGGCCTGGCCGGTGGTCGCGATCGGCGGCATCAGCCTGGAACGCGCGCCGCAGGTGGCGGCGACCGGCGTCGATTCGATCGCGGTGGTGAGTGCGTTGACGCAGGCCGAGGATCCACGCGCCGCAGCCGCGGCATTCCGTCAGTGGCTGGCAGCCTGAGCCGGCGCGGCCGCTGCCTCGGCGACGAAGCCGATGCGGTTCAGCCCGGCCTTCTGCACGACGCCGATCAGCTCGGCGACACGGCCATACGGCACCGTGCGGTCGGCGCGCAGCTGCACCTCGGTCGCAGGGTTCTTCTGCGCCGCCTGCGCGACCTGATCGGCGAAGGCAGCGGCCTCGACCGGCTTGTCGCCGACGAACAACTGGCCCTGCGCATCGATCGCCACCGCGATGAAATCCGGCGTCTCGCTCGGCGTCGCGGCCTCGGCGCGCGGCAGGTCGAGCTTGAGGCTGCTGCTCATCAGCGGCGCGGTGATCATGAAGATCACCAGCAGCACCAGCATCACGTCGATCAGCGGCGTCATGTTGATGTCGCTCATCGGCGTCGGCCCGGCGGTGCGTTCGAGGCGACCGAAGGCCATGGCCGGTCCTCCGCTCAGGCCTGCGCGGCAGCGACGGCCACGGCGGCGTCGCGGCTGTGGTCGATCATCATCTCGCGCAGGTCGTGCGCGAAGCCCTCGAGCTCGGCCTCGCAGGCGCCGACGCGCTTGCCGAACACGTTGTAGGCCAGCACCGCGGGGATCGCGACCGCCAGGCCCGCGGCCGTCATCACCAGCGCCTCGCCGACCGGGCCCGACACCTTCTCGATCGTGATCGAGCCCCCCGCCGAGATGCTCAACAGCGCGTGGTAGATGCCCCAGACCGTGCCGAACAGCCCGATGAACGGCGCGGTACTGCCGATCGACGCGAGCAGCACCTGGCCGAACTGCAGCTGCGCGAGCACCGCGTGCAGTGCGTCGCGCAGGCGGCGCGTGAGCTGCGATTCGAGCCGGCCGAGGCCTTCGAGCGTGCCGGCCGGCGGCACGGCCATCGCAGCGTCGAGCAGCGGGCGCAGCACGGCTTCGCGGTCGAACGCGGTGAGCTGCTCGCGGCCGCCGTCGAGCGTGGGCGCGGCCCAGAAGGCCGGCACGGCGCGGGCGATGTCGAGCCGCGCACGGCGCAGCAGCCAGCCCTTCCAGAAGATCAGCACCCAGGCACTGACCGACATCAGCAGCAACAGCGCGGCGACGCTGCGCGTGATCAGGTCGCCCTGCTGCCAGAAGTGTTCGATGCTCGTCATGCGCTGCTCAGAGGCCCAGCACGTCGTTCATCGAGAACAGCCCGCTCGATCGCGACGCGAGGAAGCGGGCCGCACGCAAGCTGCCTTGCGCGTAGGTGACGCGGCTCGAGCTCTTGTGCGTGATCTCGATGCGCTCGCCGGTGCCGGCGAACAGCACGGTGTGGTCGCCGACGATGTCGCCGCCGCGCACCGTCGCGAAGCCGATCGTCGATGGATCGCGCTCGCCGGTGACGCCTTCGCGGCCGTAGACCGCGCAGTCCTTCAGGTCGCGGCCCAGCGCCTTGGCCACCACCTCGCCCATCGCCAGCGCGGTGCCGCTCGGTGCGTCGACCTTGTGGCGGTGGTGGGCCTCGATGACCTCGATGTCGTAGCCTTCGTTCAGCGCGCGGGCGGCGAGTTCGAGCAGCTTGAACGCGACGTTGACGCCGACGCTCATGTTCGGCGACATCATGATCGCGAGGTGCTTCGCATGGTCGGCGATCGCGGCCTTCTGTTCATCGCTGAAGCCGGTGGTGCCGATCACCGCCTTGACGCCCAGCTCGCGGCACACCACCAGGTGGGCGAGCGTGCCTTCGGGGCGCGTGAAGTCGATCAGCACCTGGGCGTTCGCGAGGCCGGCGCGCAGGTCGTCGGTGATCGTGACGCCGCTCGTGCGGCCGAGCCAGGCGGTGGCGTCGTGGCCGAGCGCCGGGCTGCCGGAGCGATCGAGCGCGCCGGCGAGCACGACGTCGTCGGTCGCCGTGACAGCCTCGACCAGCATGCGGCCCATGCGGCCGCTCGCGCCGGCGATGGCGATGCGCAACGGACTGGCGCTCATGAGCGCTCGAGCGGCGGGTAGCTGCGGATCGGGCCCTCGGGCGCCGATGCGGCGGGCTCGGGCGGCTTCGGCGGGACCGGCAGCGCCTTCAGCTGCTCTTCGGTCAACGCCAGCGGCGGTGCGTTGCGCGAGGTCTTGAAGGTGTCGATCGATTGCACGAAGTCGCGTTCGCTCGGCAGTTCGGGCGCGTTGATGCTGGCCATCTTGTCGCCGTCGAACAGCACGACGACGCTGCGCTGCTGCGGCTCGGCGCCCTGGCGCTTGATCGTGAAGACGTAGTCCCAGCGGTTCGCGTGGAAGGTGTCGGTCAGCAGCGGCGAGCCGAGCACGTCGCGCACCTGGGCGCGGGTCAGGCCCGGCTTCACCAGCGCCACCTGCTCCTTGGTCAGCACGTTGCCCTGCACGACCTCGACGCGGTAGGGGGTGATGACGCCCAGGAAGTTGTCGGAGGATTGCAGCGAGCTGCAGCCGGTGAGCGAGCCTGCAGACAGCGCGGCGCCAGCGGCGGCCAGCGCCAGGAACGGGAAAGAACGCATGGTGATGTGCGTGCGCGCCGGGAAGCGGGCATCAACCTCGATATGATTCGGCGATTCTAGCGGGTGGCTCCGGCCGCCCTGCCCTTGCAGCGCCACCGAGATTTGCCATGTCCAACGCCGACGAACTCAAGAGCAGCGGCCTGAAGGCCACGCTGCCGCGCATCAAGATCCTCGACGTGTTCCAGAACACCACGCAGCGGCACATGACCGCGGAGGATGTCTACAAGGCCCTGCTGGTCGAAGGGGCCGACATCGGGCTGGCGACGGTGTACCGCGTGCTGATGCAGTTCGAGCAGGCCGGCATCCTGTCGCGCAACCATTTCGAGTCGGGCAAGGCGGTGTTCGAGCTCAACGAGGGCAAGCACCACGACCACTTGGTGTGCCTGGACTGCGGCAAGGTCGAGGAGTTCTACGACGCCGAGATCGAGAAGCGGCAGAAGAACATCGCGCACGCGCGGGGCTTCGAGCTGCAGGACCATGCGCTGGCGTTGTATGCGGTGTGCACCAAGAAGAACTGCGAGTACAAAAAGTAGAGCCCTGCCCGGGCGGGGGCCGGGACTCGCCCCGGCGGGCGAGTCACTTTCATTTGAGGCCCAAATGAAAGTAACCAAAGCAAAGGGCCTCAATACAACACCATACGGTTCGTTCAGTCTCGCTGCGGACAACACTGACGCTTCGGCTTGTGCCCCGCTTTCATTGGGATTGTTGGCCGTTCTTCTCCACCCGACTCGCTGCGCATCGCCTGGATGACGCCGCGCCGTCGCTGGTGCATGAC
>NZ_JBFUFP010000008.1:0-32324 GCF_056403375.1 Rhizobacter sp. P2_H2 | reverse complement strand
GCGCTCGGCACCTGCGTCTGCGCGACGCTGATGGCCCCGGGGGCGATCGACGGCGAGCTGACGATGTACGGCTTGTTCGCGGCATTGCCCGCGGCCACGACCGCGACGATGCCGGCATCGACCGCCGTCGAGATGGCCTCGGTGGAGTCGTCGATGTTCTGGCCGTAGTCGGAACCGAGCGACAGGTTCATCACGTCGACCGCGTCGGACGGATCGCCGTCGCCGTTCGGGTCGATCGACCAGTCGATCGCCTTCAGGATCGCGACGCCGTTGCAGCTGGTCGCGACGGCGCTGCACACGCGCAGTGCCAGCAGCTTGGCGCCGGGGGCGACGCCCTTGTGGGTGCCGTCCAGGCTCTTGCCGCCGATGATGTCGGCGACGTGCGTGCCGTGGCCCTGGAAGTCGATCGGGTTCGGGTCTTCGGTGCGCGGGCCGTTCGGCCACACGTCACCGACGAAGTCGAAGCCGCCGACCACCTTGCTGGTCGGGAAGACGCTCGGGTCGATGGTGGTGTTGCGCGGATCGCTCGGGTCGGTGCCGTAGGCCTTCAGGTAGGCCTCGGGCGTGCCGGCACCGCCCAGGTTGCGGTGCGTGTAGTCGATGCCCGAATCGAGCACCGCCACGCGCACGCCGGTACCGTCGGCACCGGCCTGCTGCGCCGCGGTGGCGCCGATGTACGGCACCGTCTCGGCGAGGCTCATCTCGTAGTGGTTGACGCGGCGCACCTTGGCGACGCCCGGCAGCGCGGCGATGGCCTTCAGCTTCGAGGCGTCGACGCGCACGGCGATGGCGTTGTGGGCCATGTGGACGCGGCCGAGTTCCTGGGCGCCGAACGTGGAGAGGCTGGCCTGCAGCGCATCCTGGTGCGACAGCACCGTCTTGCGGTGCGCGGCCAGCGCCTCGCGCGTGGCCTGCGGCGCTTCGCGCAGCGTCTTCATGCTGAGCGTGCGTTCGGTGGTCGATGCGGCAACGGCGAGCTGCGCGGCGGCGGCGGCCACCGGCGCGTCGGTGAGCGTCACCCACACGTCGACCGCGCCGGTCGCCTTCGACAGCCGCGTGTCGAGCACGTCGACACGGCCGCCGGGCAGCGCGGTCTGCTGAATGGTGCGCACCGGGGCGTCGGCGAGCGGCGCATCCGCGCCGGCGGCGGCATCGGGCGCGCCGTCACTGCTGCTGCCGCTGCCTCCGCCGCCGCAGGCGGCCAGGACGAGCGCGGCAACGACGGCCAGCCCGGACTTCCAGGAAATTCGGATAGACACGAGACACTCCTTGTGGGGCACGTCCACCCGATCCGTCCGACTGCCTGCAAGCAGGACCGGGACAGCGCAGTACACGGGTGCGTGCGACTGCGCTGTGCGTGGGGTTGATGGGAAGCTGGATGCTCGGTGGCGCAGCTTCGGTGTGTCAAGGCGTGACATTTCCTTCCCCCTAACCCTGGGGGGAGCGGAAAACCCTGGGTCATCGGACCACAGCGGAGGAACCCCACGGCGCGAGGCGGCAGGTATGCTCGCGCGGATGAAGACCCTCCTTCGCTGGCTCCTGCTCGCCGCAGCGCTGCTGCTGGTGGCCCACCTCTACCCCGGCGTCACGGTGACCAGTTTCGGCTCGGCGATGCTGGCCGCGCTGGTGCTGGGCCTGCTGAACGCGCTGCTGCGGCCGATCCTGGTGCTGCTGACGCTGCCGGTCACCGTGCTGACGCTCGGGCTGTTCCTGTTCGTGATCAACGCGCTGATGTTCTATTTCGCGGCGCAACTGCTCAGCGGCCTGGCGGTCGCCGGCTTCTTCGCGGCGTTGATCGGGTCGTTGATCTACAGCTTGTGCGGGGTGGTGATCGATGCCGCGCTGGAGGCGGTGTTCTCGTCACGGGCTGGGTGACGGTCGGCCGTGCTCAGTCGAGTGCCACCCGGCACTCCTGCTCAGGATTCCAGCGGAGAACCTGGTCGCGCATGCTGAAAATCGCCGTCGTGAAAGCGGCCGTATTCTGGTTGACTTGATGCGCGCTCAGTATTGAAAGGTTTTCCAGATAGAGCTGCACCATGGACAGCAATTCCTGGTGATCGACCAGAAACACCTGTTGAGTCTCTTGAGACAGGTAGTCGGCGTGACGATAGAAGGTCGCGTACGCGGCCTTCGCATCTCCGTCGACCTTGCACTGCTGCCCCATGTCATCAAAAGCCCGCACGCAATCTGATCGGAAACTCGACGCTTCGCGGTAGAAGCCTTCAGGCTCGACGTACCGATAGTTCTCGGGCTCGTACTGCCGACTCTTGATCTTCGTCGCCAGTTGGCTCAATGCAGTACGGCATGCTGACTCCAGGTTGCGGGCGACCCGTCCAACTTGTGAGGCGACTTTCTTCATCGCGCTACCCGCGGCGTCTGCTGCAATGCCAGCTCCTTGCGCGGTGATGTTGCCCGCTTCGATCATCTGGAGCGCGGCTCCATGGCTGAGCCTTTTCGCATGGCGTACAGAGTCACGACGCGCTTTGTCCAGGATGCCTGTTGCGCCCCCCAACCCCTGCGCAGTGATGCTGCCTGCCTTGACCATCTGGAGCGCAGCGTCGTAGGTGATCCTCTTCGCGTGTCGCACCAGGTCACGGCCCGGTTTCTGGACAAGTTTCACCGCCTCCCGCGCACAACTTCTGGCATGTGCCACGCCCGCACATACCCGCTGAGCCGTGTTGCTGTTCTTCAACCCATCCAGGGTTCTGCTGGCGACATGGAGAACTGAGCAAAGTGTCGTACTGATGGTTGACGGCATGACTGGACCTTGCAGTTGGGTTGTTCCTTGCAGAGATCCGGGCGATGCACCGTGGAAATTACGTACGACACGTCTCATCTCTGCGTGCCGTGAGTAACAGGAGGCTGCCCATCGGTTCCCGCGCTCCTGCTGCCGTTTGTCAGGCCGCCCGCGCCGCCTCCACCCCATCCGCCTTGAACATCGCCTTGATGCCACGCACCGCCTGCCGGATGCGTGCCTCGTTCTCGATCAGCGCGAAGCGCACGTGGTCGTCGCCGTGGTCGCCGAAGCCGATGCCGGGCGACACCGAGACCTTCGCCTTCGCGAGCATCTGCTTGGCGAACTCCAGCGAGCCGAGCGCGCGGTACGGCTCGGGGATGCGCGCCCAGATGTACATCGAGGCCTTCGGCGTCTCGACCATCCAGCCGGCCTCGTGCAGGCCCTTCACCAGCACGTCGCGGCGGCGCTGGTACTGCGCGGCGATGTCCTTCACGCATTGCTGGTCGCCCTCGAGCGCGGCGATCGCCGCCACCTGCAGCGGCGTGAAGGTGCCGTAGTCGTGGTATGCCTTGATGCGCGCGAGCGCCGCCACCAGGTCGCGGTTGCCGACCATGAAGCCCACGCGCCAGCCGGCCATGTTGTAGCTCTTCGAGAGCGTGAAGAACTCGACCGCGATCTCCTTCGCGCCCGGCACCTGCATGATCGACGGCGCCTTCCAGCCGTCGAACACGATGTCGGCATAGGCCAGGTCGTGCACGACGAAGATGTCGTGCTTGCGCGCGAGCGCCACCACGCGCTCGAAGAAGTCGAGCTCGACGCACTGCGCCGTCGGGTTGCTCGGAAAGCCCAGCACCATCATCTTCGGCTTCGGGTAGCTGCCGCGGATCGCGCGCTCCAGTTCGGCGAAGAAGTCGACGCCCGGCACCAGCGGCACCGAGCGGATGTCGGCACCAGCGATCACCGCGCCGTAGATGTGGATCGGGTAGCTCGGGTCGGGCACCAGCACGGTGTCGCCGCGGTCCAGCGTCGCGAGCATCAGGTGCGACAGGCCCTCCTTCGAGCCGATCGTCACGATGGCCTCGCTGTCGGGATCGATCGCGACGCCGTAGCGATCCTGGTACCAGTGCGAGATCGCGCGGCGCAGGCGCGGAATGCCCTTCGACGTGGAGTAGCCGTGCGTGTCGGGCCGCTGCGCCACCTCGGCGAGCTTGGCGACGATGTGCGGCGGCGTGGGCCCGTCGGGGTTGCCCATGCTCATGTCGATGATGTCTTCACCGCGCCGTCGCGCAGCGGCGCGCAGCTCGGCAGTGATGTTGAAGACGTAGGGGGGAAGGCGGTCGATGCGCGCGAAGCGGCGCTGGCCTGCAGACGAGGACATTGAAGAGGACTTTCACGTGAGCGCCCGGAACCGTCCGAGCGACGTGAGCCGCGTGAGGCGGCCCGGCGGGGATGGTAACCGGGCTGAGCGCGACATCGCGCGACGGCCCCTAGTAGATGCCGCGGCCGCTCAGGGTTGCAATCGCCGCCTCCCGCCTCTCCTGCAAATCAACGACTTCAATGCGCATGTTCTGCAATACGGTCTCGAGTCGTGTCCTGTCAATCTCACGCCGGTTCGCTGCCGCCCCGCCCATCTCATTCAACGCTTCGCGGAAAGGCTTGATGGACTTTCTGATTGCTTGGCTCTCTCCAATTGATTCGATGTAAGCGAGAAGGGCCTTGAGCGCACTTTTCGGACCCTTGCCTTCTTCATCCATCAGTCTTTCGGCGCAATCGAGACCGTGAATCAGCAACGCGGTCGCAGGCCGGTTGGCGAAGTCTCTCCGGGTTTTCCGGGTGATGTTGTACGGGTGCAGCCCTGCGTAGGACTTCACTCCGCAGCAAGTTCGCGCGTTCTCTCGGGATTTCCTCACCTTCCCGGCCGTGTCATCGCGATACCCCGTCCCCGTCGACGACCCGTCTCGTTTCGAGGTCCTCCTGAACACTTTCCGCAGCATGCTTACTCCTCAGGCCACCCGCACGGACCCACGTCCGTCGCGTCCCTGAGTAACAGCAACCCTCCCCCGAGTTCCCTGACCGCAGCCCGGCCTTCAGCGCCGGCGCGGCTTCACGCCGGCATTGGCAGTCCGCACATCCGCCCCCCGCACCTCGAACCTCACCACCTGCAGCAGCGCCCCATCGCGCCCCGTCAGCTTCAGCTCATGCCGCCCCGGCCACGGCGCCCAGTGCAGCCGCTCGCCCTGCCCCAGCGCCTTGCCGTCCATCCACCAGGTGCCGGCCTCGCCTTCCAGCACGATGCGCTGCGCGGCGGGCGGCATGTCGGGGTCGATCGCGAAGATGCTGCCGTCGCGCGGGCTGGCGATGCCGAAGCGCTGCGCGCCGCGCACCTGCGTGCCCGCGCTCCACAGCGCCTGCTCGGTGCCGGCGACGAACACCTCGTCGCGCGCCGCCTCGCGCCGGTCGTCGAAGCGGATCGCCATCGGCACCACACCCGCCGGCACCGCCGGCTGCTTCGATGGTGCGCCGTCATGCAGCGCGCGCACCAGCACCTGCCACACCGGCGCGGCGCCGCTGACGCCGCTCACGTCGTGCATCGCCTCGCCGCTCGCGTTGCCGACCCACACGCCCACCGTGTAGCGGTCGGTGAAGCCGATGCACCAGTTGTCGCGCATGTCCTTGCTGGTGCCGGTCTTCACCGCGGCAAAACCCTTCGTGACCAGGCTGCTGTCCAGCCCGAAGGTGCGCGCGCGCGCCGCGTTGTCGGCCAGGATGTCGGTGACGAGCCAACTCGCCGCCGCGCTCGCCACCCGCTTCGGCGTCGCGGCCGCACCGCGCAGCACCGGCGGCGAGAACAGCCCGCCGTTTGCCAGCGTGCGGTACGCATTCGTCAGTGCCAGCAGGCTCACGTCGGCACTGCCGAGTGCCAGCGAATGCCCGTAGAAGCCGCCGGTCTCGGGCAGCGCCAGGCCCAGCGCGTTCAGCCGCTCGACCAGCGCATCGGGCCCGAGCATCGCGCCCACCCGCACCGCCGGCACGTTCAGGCTCGCACCGAGCGCGGTGCGCGCGCTGACCCAGCCCTTGAACGCGTGGTCGTAGTTCTGCGGCAGGTACAGGCCGTTGGTGGTGGCCAGTTGCGCGGGCGAATCGTCGAGCAGGCTGGCCGGCGTGATCAGCCGGCGCTCGAAGGCCAGCTCGTAGACGAAGGGCTTCAGCGTCGAGCCCGGCTGGCGGCGCGCCAGCACGCCGTCGACCTGCGCCGCGTCCGAGAAGCTGCCGCTCGAGCCGACCCAGGCCCGCACCTCGCCGCTCGCGTTGTCGAGCACGACGATCGCACCATCCTCGACGTTGCGGCCCGACAGCTCGGCCAGCTGCCGCCGCAGCGTGTTGACGGCGAAGCGCTGCAGCCGCGCATCGAGCGTCGTGCGTTGCACCGTCGCTTGCGTCGACCCCTGCATCGCCCCCTCCCCCACCACCTGCCGCGCGAAATGCGGCGCCAGCTGCTCGCCCAGCGGCATGCCGCCCTGGCGCAGCAGCGCGGTCTGCGCGAGCGCGGTGACGCCCTTGCAATCGAGCTTCTGCAGCTGCAATACGCCGCAGGCGCGCTGCGCGACGACCGCCGGCGTCGCGTTCGGCCCGCGCAGCAGCGCCGCCGCGATCGCCGACTCGTCGACATCCAGCCCGCCCGGGTGCTTGCCGAACAGCGTCTGCGACAGCGCATCGATGCCGACCACCTCGCCGCGGAACGCGACCCGGTTCAGGTAGGCCTCGAGGATCTCGCTCTTCTTCCAGCGCGCATCGAGCCGCGTCGCGGTGACGGCCTGGCCGAGCTTCTGCGCGACGCTGCGCCCGCCGACCGGCCGCGCCAGGTCGTCGTCGAGCAGGCCGGCCAGCTGCATCGTCAGCGTCGATGCACCGCGCGTGCGGGTGTTCCACACATTGGCCCACGCGCTCTTCGCGACCGCGCTCCAGTCGACGCCGCTGTGCTCGTAGAAGCGCCGGTCTTCGCTGAGGACGATCGCCTGGAGCAGCGCCGGCGAGACCTCCTGCAGCGGCACCCAGGCCAGCCGGCGCGCGCTCCTGTCGACGCGCACCGTCTGCAGCGGCGTGCCATCGCGGGCGAGCAGCGTCACGTCGGACGGCTTCCACGCAGTCTTCACCTCGCTGAAGCTCGGCAGCGCCTGCGCCGCGGCCGCTGCGAACAGCAGCGATGCGGCACAGACTGCAAGCTTCACGGCGCGACCTCGACCGCCGCGTTCGGCAGTTCCCCGAAGCTCTCCGGCGCATACATCGCCTCGACGCGCGTGGGCGGCAGCGCGAAGCGGCCGGGGTTGTTCAGCCGCACGGTGTACTCGATCACGTGCTTGCCGCGCGGCAAATAGTCGTAGTAGCTGCGGAAGGCCTCGAAACTGCGCTCCTCGTACACCGGCCAGGTGCCGCTGCGCTTCTCGCCCTGCGTCGCGATCGCACTGTCGCGGCCGAGGCCCGAGCCGAGCAGCGTCGCGCCGCCCGGCACTGGATCGCTGACCACCACCCAGGTCATGTCCGACTGCGCATCCACCTCGACCCGCACCCGCAGCACGTCGCCGCGCGACCACTTCGATTTGTCCTTCTGCTCGACCGCAGTGACCGTGCGCGCGAGGCTGTAGCCGGCGCGGATCGGCTCCTTCAGCGGGATCGCCGCGAGGCTCTGCACCGTCAGCCACGGTTTGCCGGAGCCCTCCTGCGACACGCTCAGCGTGCCGGCCGAATCGGGCCATGGCAGCTTCACGACGCCGCCGTCGGCCGACTTGCCCCAGTCGATCGCGACCGGCGCACCGCCGGTGCCGGCTACCGTGCGGCCCGCAACCTTCGCCGACTCGAACTTCGCCGAGAACTTGTCGAGCGCGAGCGATCCCCACAGGTTGGCTGTCGTCGTGAGCCAGGCGCCGCCGCGCTGGCGGCCAAGGCTGCCGACCACCATGCGCGGCAGGTCGTCGCGCCAGGCCGGGTCGTCGAGCACCGCCAGGATCAGCCGCGCCGCGTTCGCATCGGCGCTGTCCATCAGCCACCACCAGAAGTCGTCGCTCTCGTTGCTGAAGCGCAGCGTCGTTCCGGCATAGGTGAGCCGGCTGCGCAGGATCTGCTGCACTTCGTCCAGCCGCTTGGCCTGCTCGGGCACGCCCTGCACGCGGCGCAGGATGCCGAGCCAGTCGATCACCGCGGCGGTCGGCCACTGGTTCGGCGTGATGTTCACCGAGCCCAGCATCTTCGGCTGCGCCCGGCCGTAGCGCGACAGCGCCTCGATGGCCGCGAGCTTGCGCACGTCCAGGTCGGCCCGCGGCGACCAGAACTTGCGTTCGATGCGGCCCTCGACGAACGCGGTCAGCCCGTCCAGCATGCTGTCGCGCGCGGCCGGCGGCAGCTCGAAGCCGGCCTCGTTCGTCGCGGCGAGCACGTAGGCGGTGAGCCGGTCGCTGCCGCGTGCGCCATCTTCGGCACGCGGCGGGAAATAGCTCGCGAGCCCGTCGCTGTCGAGGTAGGTCGGCAGTGCGTTCGCGACGCCGGCCCACAGCTTCGCGTCCTTCAGCCCGACCGACTTCGAGGTCTTCTGCTCCAGGCAGATGAACGGGTAGGTCTCGAAGTAGCGGCGGATGCCGGGCAGCGCGCCGGTCAGCTTCGGCTGCACGCCGATGTTCAGGCCGCCGCGCTTGGGGCCGCTCGCCGGCAGCGCATCGGCCGGCGCGGCCACCGGCAGCGTGAACGGGCCGTCGAGCTGCGACAGCGTCGCCTGCAGCACGCGCACCGGCACTGCGGCGCTGACGAGCTGCGTGAGCTTCAGCCTGTCCTTCGCCTGGTCCTTCGCCTTGTCGCTGCCGGCGAGTTCCTCGGCGCCCGCTTCCCACGCGATGCTGAACACCTCGGCCGGCACGTCGACCGGCCAGGTCAGCTCCTTCGCGCCGCCGGCCGGCAGCACTGCCTCCTGCGGCGGCAGCTCGATCGGCGTGCGCACGATGTCGGCACCCCGTTCGCCGCCACTGTTCGCGCTGCCGGCGAGCGTGGCCCGCACCTTCATCTCGTGTGTGGTGGTGTTGCGCAGCGTCAGCATCGCGCTGAAACGGTCGCCGTCGCGCACCAGCGGCGGCAGGCCCGACAGCACCTGCAGGTCCTGCGTCACGCGGATGCTGGTGCTGCCGCTGCCGAACTGCTGCACGCCGGCATCGGCCACCGCGACCAGCCGGAAGCTGGTCAGCGAATCGTTCAGCGGCACCTCGACCACCGCCTCGCCGTTGGCGTCCAGCGCCACCTGGGCCTTCCACAGCAGCAGCGTGTCGAACAGCTCGCGCGTCGCGTTCTTGCCGCCGCCGCCGCCGGCCGCCACCGCCTTGCGGCCGTAGTGGCGCCTGCCGATGATCTCGCTCTGCCCGGTGGCGGTCTCCACGCCGAGCGCGCGCGGCTTCAGCATCGCGCCGAGCAGGTCCCACGAATCGTTCGGGCGCAGCGCCAGCAGGCCCTCGTCGACGGCGGCGAACGCCACCTCGGCGTTCGCGAGCGGTTTGCCATCGTGCAGCACCTTGATGCGCGCCTTCGCGGTCTGGCGCACCGCGTACTGCGGCTTGTCGGCCGTCACGCTGACGTCCAGCCGGTGTTCCTGCACGCCCACCTTCAGCGCCGCGATGCCGAGCTTGAAGGCCGGCTTCGACAGGTCGACCATCGCGGTCGGCGCCTGGTACTCGCGGCCCTCGTACCAGAACGAGCGCACCCAGTTCAGCGGCTCCTTCCAGCCCCAGCTGAAGAACGAGTACCACGGCACCTCGCGGATGCGCCCGCGCAGCACCAGCACGTCGACGTAGACGTTCGGGCCCCACGACTTCTCGATCTTCAGTTCGACCGTCGGGTCGTCGCCGCGCAGCGTCAGCACGCGCGTCGCGATCACGCCCTCGCGCTCGACGCTGACCAGCGCGGTCGCCTCGCGGAACGGCATGCGCACCTGCAGCCGCGCGGTCTCGCCGGGCTCGTAGCTCTTCTTCTCGGGCAGCACGTCGATGCGATCGTCGTTGTCCTGCGCGAACCACAGCTCGCCCTGCTTCGTGACCCACACGCTGGCGGCCGATTCGGCGACGTGGCCGGCCTTGTCGCTCGCCTTCGCGATCAGCTCGACCTGGCCGGCGTTCTCGAGCGCCGCATCGCACAGCAGCAGGCCGCGGTCGTCGGTGCTGCCGCTGCACACCGTGCCGAGCTCCTTGACCTCGGTGCGGTTGTCGTACGCGTAGAAGCCGCCGACCATGCGCTTGCGCGTGCTGATCACCTGCGACAGCCGGCCGCGCACCTCGACCGCTTGGCCCTTGATCGCCTTGCCGGCGGTGTCCAGCGCCAGCACCTGCAGCTTCACCTGGCCGCGCGCGCTCGCCCACGAACCGGTCTTCACGCCCAGCACGACGGCGCTCGGCCACAGCGCGACGGTGGTCGACGCGGTCTGCACCTCGCCGTTCGGGTCGTTGAAGGTCACCTCGGTGACCAGCTCGCTCGGCCGCTTGATGGCCGGCAGGTCCTTCACGGTAAGGCTCGCGGCACCGTCGCGGTCGGTCGTCAGCGGCAGCTTGTCGGCCACCACCTTGCCGCTCGACTCGGGCGCGCCCTCGTCGCCGTCATCGCTGCGCGCGGCCTGCTTCGGATCACGCGGCGGCTCGAAGCTGAATTCGTCGTAGCCCGCGAAGCCGCTCGCGCGGCTGCGCAGCAAGGCCGTCAGCCGGGCCGGCGCCTGCGCCATCCCGCCGCCGGCGAAATAGTTCAGCTGCACGCCGATCGGCAGCTCCTTCGGCGCGACCGGCACCTCCTTCGGCCCGCTGACGCGCGCATCGACCAGCGGCAGGCGGAACTCCTCGACGCGGAAACTGCCGGCCGACCAGCTGCTGCGCTCCCGGTCGCCGCCACCCTCGCGCTCCAGCGTCACGTCGTACACGCCGAGTTTGGCAGCCGGCGGGATGTTCCAGCTCGAGGCCGCGCTGCGCGTGCCGTTCCAGCTCAACGGCAGCGTCACTTCCTGTCCGCTGCCCTGGTGCACGATCTTCAGCCGCGTCGGCAGCTTCTCGGCCGGCACCGCGGCCAGGCCGCTGCTGGTCTCGCGGCGCATGAAGTGCTTCATCGACACCGTCTCGCCGGCACGCAGCAGCGTGCGGTCGAACACCGTGTGCGCCTGCACGTCGGGCTGCGCATCGTTGCTGGTCGGGAAGCTGAAGCGCCAGGTCTCGATGCCTTTCTGCCAACTGCTGAACACGAAGGCGGTGTCGGTCAGGCCCTTCGGCGTCGGCTTGCGCGCGGTGACGAAGAAGCCGCCGTCGGCCGGGCATTCGCCGGCCCGCTCCAGCGCCTGCTCGATGCGCGCCAGGCCGTTGGCATCGGTGCGGCCGGCCCACAGCCGCTGGCCGCGGCAATCGTTGACCGCGATGTCGGCATCGGCCACCGGCTTGCCGCGATCGAGCGTCGTGACCCAGACCACGCTGTTCTCGCGGCCGAGCTTGAAGTGCACGCCCAGGTTGGTGACCAGCACGCCGGCGCGCACGTACATCGGCGCCTTCTTGTCGAGCAGGGCCTCGCCGAGGCGGCGCGATTCGATCTCGACCACGTGGTAGCCGGGGTCGGCGATCGGGATGCCGACCACCTCGAACGGCCGCGGGTCGCCGCCGGCGAGCTGCGGCAGGTCCATGCGCTTCACGTCGGCGCCGCCGTTCAGCAGCGACAGCTCGCGGGTCTCGACGACGCGCTCGCGGCGGATCTCCTTGCTGCGGCCCTTGCCGTCGACGACGCGCTCGGTCTCGTAGTGCTGCGCGGCCGGCAGCCCGGCCTCCTTCGCGGTGATGCGGCTCTCGTGGTAGCGGGCCACGCGGGCATACCACTGCAGGATGTCGGCATCGGTGCGCAGCGTCTTGATGCGCACCGCGCCGCCGCCCGCGGCCGGCCGCAGGTCGCCCTGCACATGGCGCAGCGTGACCGGCAGCATCGCATCGGCGTTCAGCTCGATGACGCCGAACGGCGCGGCGGCGAACTTCGCGATCGGCGGCGCGTCGCCGGTCGCGACCTTCAGCGGGAAGCTCGCGGCATTCGCGAGCGCGCGGCCCGAGCTGTCCTTCAGGTTGCGCGGCAGCTCGATCGTGAAGGTGCTGCGCTCGGGCAGCGGCATCGGGAAGCGGAGGCTGTCGACCTCGGCCGCCTTGTCGTCGGCATCGAACTCAGGCGCGATCGCCTTGCCCGAGGCCGGCTGCAGCCGGATCGCCGCCGCCAGCTCGCGCGGCAGCTGCGACGAGAAGCGCAGCGTCAGCGGGCGGATCGGCAGGCACGGCGCCTCGGCACGCTCGCGCTCGCAGCTGAACTCGGCGGTGAAGGCCTTGCGCACGCGGAAGTTCAGGCGCTGCTCGGTGCGCGTGACGATCTTCGGGTTGACCTGGGCCGCGATGCCGGCACCCCAGACCAGGCGCAACGCGGCGTCGGGCGGCAGCGGGCGCTGGCAGGTCAGCACGACGATGCGCTCGGCCTGCTTCTCGAGCTGGCGCGCCTTCAGGATCTCGTCGCGGACCGCGCCGGTCACCACCCGCACCGGCATGCGTTCGCCGATGCCGTCGACCTCGCAGGCCGCATGGGCGGCCACGGTGGACTCGACCGCCGCACCGGTCAGCCGCAGCACGAAGTGCTGGTCTTCCTCGACCTGGTTGCCGGCGTAGGGTTGTGTCGACTCGATGGCCGGGCCGCCGGTGCTGAACGTGAACTCGGTGCCGCCGGTCAGCGCGCCGTTCAACGGCTTCCAGTCGGACTTCGCCTTCAACGTGCAGCGCGTGCCGGGCGGCAACGCCTCGCGGAAGTCGTATAGCCAGACGCGGTCGTTGGCCCAGCGGCCCGAGCCGGCGCGCGCCGGGCCTTCGCAGGCCACGCCGAGCGGATCGGGCAGCCGCAGGTCGCCGAACGGCACCACCGCCTCGGAAAACTTCACCGTGACCTGGCGCACCTGCGCGACCTCGCCCTGCGGGCTGACCGACGTGATCGTGGCAGCGCGGGCCGGGCCGGGCGCTGCAGCCAGCACGGCAAGCAGCGCGAACGTGGCGGCGCCGATGGCCCGGGCGATGGATCGTGGCATGCCGTCTCCTCCAGAAGTGCCGGGAGGATAAGCCACGCCGTGGCCGATTCCGGTGGGGTCCGGTGGAGGTCAGCCTTCCTGGCGGCGTTCTTCTTCCATCTGGCGGCGGCGCTGGCCTTCGAGCTCGCGCAGCCGCGCGTCGATGATCGATGCGTCGATGAAGTCGACCTTGCCGCCCGGCGTGCGGGCCAGGCGCTGGCCGGCGCGCAGGCGGTCGACGGCGCCGGTCAGGTCGCCGACGGCGTAATGCGATTCGGCCTCGGCCCGCAGTGACCGCAGCTGCTGGCCGAGCTGCTCCCAGGTGCGGCTGAGCTGCTGCCAGGCGAGCGCGTCGCTCGGGTGCAGCGTGGTCCAGGTCTGCAGGTCGTCGGCGCTGCGCTTGACGGCCGGGTCGGTCTTCGGCGCCGCGAGCGCTGCCTGGGCCTGCATCAGCAGCACCGCGCGCGACGGCGTGGCGCCCGCCTCGGCATAAGGCTTGAGCACCTGGCCGGCGCGCACGCCGTCGCCGCGCTCGGCCAGCGACTGCGCCTGCAGCAGCACGACCTCGCGCTCGGCGACGGCATCGCTGCGCGGGCTGCCGCGCACGACGCCGAGTGCCACCTGCAATGCCGCATCGGCGCGGCTCCAGTCGTGCAGCAGCGTCGACGCGAGCGCGCTCGCATAGGCGGCGTTCAGGCGATCTCCCACGCTGGCATCGGGCGCCACCTTGTCCTGCGACTGCCAGCGGCGCAGCGCGTCGATGCGGGTGTCCATCAGCACGCGGGAGCGCGCCTGCGCGGCCACGTGGGCGAGCACGCTGACCGGTGCCACCGGCGCGGCGGTGCCCAGGCGCTGGCGGGCGTCGCCGATGCGCTCGGTGGTGATCGGGTGGGTGCGCAGGTACGGGAAGCCGCCGCTGTCGTTCAGGTGCGAAGCCTGGTCGAGCTTCTCGAACATCGCCGCCATGCCGCCGGGCGCGAAGCCGGCGCCGGTGAGCACCTTGAAGCCGACGCGGTCGGCCTCGCGCTCCATGTCGCGAGAGAAGTTCAGCTGGCCCTGCACCGACGCGGCCTGCGAGCCGGTGAAGATCGCGTTGGCGCCGTCGACGCGGTTGCTGCGCGTCGCGGCGATCACGCCGAGGATCATGCCGGCCAGGCCGATCAGCGACTGGCGCCGGCTGTTGACCATGCCGCGCGCGATGTGGCGCTGCGTCACGTGCGACATCTCGTGCGCGAGCACCGAGGCGAGCTCGTCGCGCGTGGCGGTCATCGCGATCAGGCCCAGGTGCACGCCGACGTAGCCGCCGGGCAGCGCGAACGCGTTGACGGTCTTGTCGCGCACCAGGAACGGCTCCCAGGCGAAGCGCTGGTCGGACTCGGCATCGATGTTGCCCTGGGCGCGCGAGGCCGCCACCAGCGGCTGCCAGATCGACTGCAGGTACTCGACCAGGACGGGATCGTCGAGGTAGTCGGGATCCTGTCGGATCGCCCGCATGATCTGGTCGCCCAGGCGGCGTTCGGTGCCGACGCTCAGGTCGTCGGAGATCGAGTCGCCGAGCGCGGGCAGCGCGTTCTGCGTGGCCAGCGGGGTGGTGCCCTGCGCACGCACGCCGGCGCTGCCGGCGAGCAGGGCCAGCGCGCACAGCGATGCGGTGAGGCGGGTGGAGCGTGAACGTGTCATCCGGTGGGGCACGAAGGCGAGGAGCGGCCGGTCGCTATGATGCCAGCGCCACGTTGCCCGGATGTTTCCCTTCATGTCCAAGCCCCTTCCCCCAGCACAGTCCCCGCCCGCGAGCGGCCTGACCCACTTCGACGCGCAGGGGCAGGCGCACATGGTCGACGTGTCGGGCAAGGCCGAGACGCACCGCATCGCGCGCGCCGCCGGCGTGATCCGCATGCAGCCGGCCACGCTCGCGCTGATCCAGGGCGGCACCGCGAAGAAGGGCGACGTGATCGGCATCGCGCGCATCGCGGCGATCCAGGCCTGCAAGCGCACCGCCGAGCTCATTCCGCTGTGCCATCCGCTGCCGATCACCAAGGTGGCGGTGGATTTCGAGATCGATGCGGGCGAGAACCTCGTGCGCTGCACCGCGCAGGTCGAGACGCTCGGGCGCACCGGTGTCGAGATGGAGGCGCTGACAGCGGTGCAGGTCGGGCTGCTGACCGTCTACGACATGTGCAAGGCGGTCGACCGCGGGATGGTGATGGGGGAGATCCGGGTGCTGGAGAAGCACGGGGGGAAGTCGGGGGATTGGGTGGCGGCTACCTGAGCCGGAGTCAGAAGTCGCGCCAGCGGCTGATCAGCCCGCCCTTCTTCGAACGAATCATCAGTGCGCGAGGTGCGCGAAACCTCACCAATCGGGCATACAGCCACACGTACAACACGCAGAAGATCGCAGCGACGATCTGCAGCCCGAGAGTGTGGCGCCACAGCAGCGATGCCGGCAGGACGGCGAAGCTCGACAACGCCCACAGATACGGCGCAGTCAGGCTGTTGCGCAATGTGAGGCTGGCAGCCTCCTGGCGTCCGACGGCCCAGCGCACCAGCCGGCGAAAGATCAGCGTATGCAGGTGCAGGCCATCCGGCAAGCCGGGGCTCGTGCCGCGCAGGAAACGTCGGCGCCACATCGAGAACACCGTCTCGAAGACCGGGTACACGAACAGCACCAGCGCGTACCAGGCCGACACCTGCGGGTGCCGCGCCACCAGCAGGATGACCAGCACCGCCAGCAGATAGCCGACAAAATAGGCCCCGCCGTCGCCCAGGAAGATCAGCCCGCGCGGCCAGTTCCAGACGAGAAATCCCACCAGGGCGCCGGTGGCGGCCAGCGCGGTGGCGACGATCAGCGGGTCCCCCACCTGCAAACCCACGTAAGCCAGCGACAGGAACATCGCGCTGGCCACCACGGCCGCCAGTCCGTTGTACCCATCGATGATGTTGATGGCGTTGGCCAGTCCGCCGACGGCCATCGTGCTCAGCAGCAGGCTCACGGCGTGATAGAGCAGCAGGGCATCGAGAAATCCGACATCGACGCGCCGTATCTCCGCGCCGAGCCAGAAGAACGCGATGGCACCACTCAGCATGGTCGCGAGCAGGCGCGGCAGCACGCCGACGCGCTTGGTCATGTCTTCGGCCAGGCCGGTCAGCAGCGCCGGCGCGCCGGCCAGCAGCAGCAGCGAGAAACTGCCCGCCAACGCCGGAGAAGTGACCGTCATCAACAGTGCCAGCCCCAGCAGCGCCGCCAGCAGGGCCAAGCCACCGACACGCGGCGTCGACACCGCGTGGAACTTCTGCACGCCGGTCCGGGTGTCGTCCCAAGGCAAGGATCCATGCCGACGCGAGACCCGGATAATGAGCCCGGATATGACGAATGAAATCAACAGCGCAACGACGAAGCTGGTCATGGATTTTGCGGGAAGGCGCGGCAGGGCGGCGAGCGCACGCGCTACGGTAGCAGAAGCTCATGGGCCCGGGCCGCGCATGCCGCACCGATCCGGCGAATGACGATCCCGGCATGATCCGCCACATCGCGAAGGCCAATGCGATCCTGCTGTTCCAGTACGCGGCGGGGGCGCTGGTGCCGCTGCTGCTCGTGCCCCACATCGTGCGCTCGATCGGTCTGGCGAACTATGGCCACCTGGCAGTGGCCCTCGCATGGGCAGGCTTCGGAGGACTCGTCACGCAGTACGCATTCCAGCTGACGGGCCCACAACGCCTGGCCGGCAACCCGTCCGCGACGGGTGCCATCCTGGCCGATGTCGTGGTCGGCAAGGCCGCTCTGCTGGCCGTCGTGCTGCCGCTGATGGTGCTCGTGGCCGCCACGCAGGCCCCTGCCGGCGCCGCCGGCACCGGGAGCTGGTTCGTGCTGCTGCTGGTCCCGATCGGCGCGGCGGCCAACGCAAGCTGGTTTCTGCAGTTCCAGGGACGATTTCTACGGGTTGCGCTCGCCGCCATCGCCGGCTCGTGCGGGGCGCTGGCGCTCGGGTGGTGGGGGGTCTCCGGCAGCAGCACCGGATCGGTGGTGGCCGCCGCCGTGTCGTTGTCATTCGGGGGTGTGTTCGTCGGCTTGGTCACCCTGTGCTCGGCCTGGCGGCTCGCCGGCCTGCGGCCCGACACCGCACGCAACAGCCGCCCGTTGCCGCTGCTGCGAGAGGATTGGCCGCTGTTCGCTTCTCAACTGGCCTCCGCGCTGTACACCGTGGCGGGCCCGATCCTGATCAACCAGGTGGCCGGTGCCTCGTCGGCCGGCAGCTACAGCGCCGTCGAGCGTGTGGTCAACGCGCTGTCGGCAGCCTGCCAACTGACCTACGTCGCCGCCTATCCGCGCCTGGCGAGCAGCTACGTCAACGATCGGCGCGCCTACTGGCGCCTGCTCGGCCAGCTCATCGCCGCCCATCTCGCGGCGACAGCGCTGCTGGCCGGCACCCTGTGGGCTTGCCGCGAGCCGTTGTCGGCGTTCATCTTCGGTACGACAACCGAGGACACGCGGTCCTTGCTGGCCTGGGGCCTCGGGTGGCTGGTGGTCGGCATATTCGGCCCCGCACTGACCGGATACCTCACCTTGAGCCATCGCAAGCCGAAGGTGATGTCGCTGAACCTCGCCATTCTCGGTCTCTGTGTCCTGGTCGGCATTCCCGCCATCGCGGCATTCGGACCGACGGGCTGGATGGCCACCCTGGTCTGCTCGCAGTTCATCGTGCTGTTGGCTGGAATCCACTACTGGCGGTCGCGCGACGAAGCGCAGGAGACCTGACATGTGCGGCATCGCCGGATTCATCGACCTCACGCGGGGCAAGGAGGCTGCCGAAGGCACCTTGCGCGAGATGCTGGCCCGCATCGCGCATCGCGGCCCCGACGACAGCGGAACCTGGCTGCACGAAGGCGTCGCGATCGGGCACCTGAGACTGGCGATCGTCGACACCTCACCCTCCGGCCACCAGCCGATGCTCAGCACCAGCGGGCGCTACGTGCTGGCCTTCAACGGCGAGATCTACAACCACGCCAGCCTGCGCAAAGAACTCGTCGCGCGCGGCGCGGTGTTCAAGGGCCACTCCGACACCGAGGTCCTGCTGGCGCTCATCGAGGAACGGGGGCTCGCGGCTGCACTGACACGTTGTGTCGGCATGTTCGCGATCGCCCTGTGGGACCGTCAGCAGCGGCGCCTGGCGCTGGCACGTGACCGGTTCGGCGAGAAGCCGATCTACTACACCCGTCAGCGCAACGCGTTCCTGTTTGCGTCCGAGCTGAAGGCTCTGGCCGCCCATCCATCGTTCGAGCGGCGCTTGAACCTGGATGCGGTGGCCCAGCTGATGCGCTTCGGCTACATCGCCGCGCCGCACAGCATCTATGAGAACGTGCACAAGCTGGAACCGGGCACCCTCCTGGAGCTGGACATCGACGGGTCCTCGGTCGCACGGCACTACTGGCGTGCCGAAGACGCTTTCGCGCAAGGCCTGGCACATCCCTTCGAGGGCAGCTTCGCGGACGCGGTCGACTCACTGGACACCTTGCTCCGCGATGCCGTGAAGGGGCAGATGCAGGCCGACGTCCCGCTCGGCGCGATGCTGTCCGGCGGCATCGATTCCTCGACCATCGTGGCGCTGATGCAGGCGCAGTCCACCACGCCGATCCGGACGTACTGCATCGGGTTCGACCAGGCCGCCACCGACGAAGCGCCGCACGCACGTGCGGTCGCGCAGCACCTGCAGACCCTGCACACCGAGCTCTACGTCAGCAGTTCCCACGCGCGCGCTGTGATTCCGCAGTTGCCAACGCTGTACGACGAACCGCTCGGCGACTCGTCCCAGATTCCGACCTTCCTGCTGGCCGGCCTGGTTCGCCGGGATGTCACCGTGGCGCTGTCCGGCGACGGCGGCGACGAGGTGTTCGGCGGCTACCCGAAGTACCTGGTCGGCAGGCGCTACGCCGGGCTGCCGGGGCGGCACGCATTCGCCGCGTTGCTGGCCGCCGTTCCGTGGCGCGCTGCCCAGGCGCTGTCGGCCCCGTTGCCGAGGCCGATCGCTTCGCGCCTGGTCGCGCAACGACTTCGCCTTCGCCACGCCTTGCTGTCGGCGCGCGGCCCGACGGACATTGCCGAGGTGCTGGCCCGGGTCTCTCAGGATGACCTGGACATCGTGCCGGGCGCACGCCGCCCGGAAACCGTCTTCTCCGCACCAGCCCCCCTCGCCCAGGGGCAGCAGGCCGACTACGTGCGGGCGGCCATGCTGCTCGACCAGCGCACGTATCTGCCGGGTGACATCCTCGCCAAGGTGGACCGTGCCACCATGGCCAACAGCCTGGAGAGCCGCGCCCCGTTGCTCGACCACCGCGTCGCCGAGCTGGCGGCGTCGCTGCCCACCGACTACCTGGTCGGTGCGGGCCAATCGAAACGCGTGCTGCGCGAACTGCTCTACCGCTACGTGCCGCGCGCGTTGGTCGAGCGCCCGAAGCAAGGCTTCTCGGCGCCACTGGCCGATTGGCTGCGTTCGGACCTGCACGGTTGGGCGGCCGACCTGATCCACGGCAGCAAGGGATCGCCCTCGTTGAACCGCCCGTTCTGCACCCGCCTGCTGGCCGAGCACCGCGCGGCCAAGGCAGACCACTCCGGCGTGCTGTGGTGCGTGCTGAGCTTCCTGGCCTGGGCGGACGCATGGCTGTGAGCACCGGACGCCTGCTGATCTACACCTGCATCGCCGGCAACTACGACGAGCTGCCGGCGCCGCTGTTCGAGAGCGCGGACATCGACTTTGTCTGCCTGTCGGACGCGGCCGTGTCCGTTCCGTCGCCCTGGATCCTGCAACGCCTGCCGGCCATGCCGCTGAGCGCTCCGGAGTTGAACCGTTACGCCAAGATGCACCCGCACCTGCTTTTCCCGCAGCACGAGGTCAGCCTCTACGTCGATGGAAACATCCAGGTCATCGCGGATCCTCGTCCGATGGTCGCGAGCGCGCTCACCACGCGCGACCTGTCGCTCTATGCGCATCCGTTCCGCGACTGCGCCTACCAGGAATCCGAGGAATGCGCCGCGATCGGGTACGCGTGGTCGGGGACCATCCGGCGCCAGATGCGCGGCTATGCGGCCGAGGGCTTTCCGCGCGGACACGGTCTCCACGAGGCCGGCGTGATCGTGCGCCGCCACGCGTCGCCCGGCGTCCAGCGCCTGATGGCCGCATGGTGGGCGGCTTACCGCAGCGGCGTCCGGCGTGACCAGATCAGCCTTCCGTTCCTGGCGTGGAAGCTGGGCGTGCCCATCGGAAACCTCGGCCCGAGCGATCCTCGTTTCACTCAGCGGTATTTCCGGTTGCGCGAGGGTCACCGCCGACCCGTGCCGTCGCGCATCCTGATGCGGGGCCGGCTCAACCGGCTGTGGGACCGGTTGGCAAGCGGGCTGCGGATCGGCCCACCGGCCGACTCGAACTGACGAGCTTCCTCAGTCGCGCGCGCTCGACCGGGGTCCGGCGCGCGACAGCAGGCCGTCACGCAGTCCGCGCAGCATCGGTGGCAGGTTCTGCGATCGAGCCTCGCTCAAGAAGCCGAAGAAGAGCACGATGTGGAGGCACTGCTTGATGTCGGCGGTGCGCCAGCGCCATCCGGCGTACGGCCGGCGCCACACCAGAACGCTGTTGCGCACGATGTAGTAGTAGCGGAAGGGCCGATGCGCCGGCACCTGGCGCCAGCGCATCCACCACACGCGCAGCGTGTACTCGCCCAACCGGTGCTGCAGTACCGCCGACGACACGCCGGCCAGCATGAAGCCGCACGCGCGCGCGCGCAGGCACCACTCGGTATCGACCTTGTCGATGAACAGACTTTCATCCATGTCCCCGACCGTTTCGAGCGCCGCCCGCGTGGCAAGGCAGCCGGATGCGATCAGCATGTCGCAGGCGACCCAGGGCCGTGCCGTCGACACCGCCAGCCTGCGGTAGCCGAACCACCCGAAACGGACGAAATCGGCCGTCACGCCGCTGCCCTGCAGTGCCGGGCCAACGGCGGCGACACGGTGGCCCGCGCGGTGCATGGCATCGGCTGCGCCGACCAGTTCGGACACCATGTCCGGCGCCGGGACGCTGTCCTGGTCCAGCAGCAGGACAAAGTCGCTGCCGCGCTCCAGCGCACGCCGGATGCCTACGTTCTGCGCTGCGGCGACACCGCGGTTCTCTAGAAGCCGCACGAACTCGACGCCTGCCGGCGGCGATTCGAAGCCGCCGGACACACCGCCGCTCGCGTTGTCGACGACCAAGGCATGCGCGACCTGGCCCTGCAGCGCCTCGAGCAGCACCCGCAGGCGTGCGAGATCGGGCTCGAAGGTGACGATGACCGCGCAGACGCGCTGTGCGGCCGTGCGCACGGCTGCATTCATCGGCGAATCCCTGCTCGCGGCGGATGAGCGAGGCAGCAGATCCCCGCGAGCGCCCCGCTCGACAGGTGGGCGAGCTTTGCAAGCCGTCGGTCCTCGACCAGTGCGATGCCGGTCGCTTCGTACGCGAGACGAAGCAGGCAGAGTGCCGAGAATGCCGGCTCGACCAGCGCATAACGGGTCGCGAGCCACATGGTGTTGCGCCCGATCATGCCGCGCCGTCGCGCACTGTGGCCTCCCGATTGGAGCGTCATGCCGAGCACCCGGTACGACTTTCGCTCGCCCACCGAGTGCGCGAACTCGCAGTCACCGTTGACGAGCACGTGCAGGCCGGTGCGCCGCGCCCGCATGCAGTATTCGGTGTCGACGTGGTCGACCGCGAGACCCTCGTTGTAGGGTCCGACGCGGCGCAGGGCCGCCAAGCTCCACACCGACATCGAGTTGATGACGAAGGCGACCGGGCGCGTGCCGGTGAACTCACGCGGCAGGTGATGGAAGCGCCAGCGCGACAGCTCGAGGTGGCGGGCTCGCAGCCCGGTCGCCCGATCTCGATGAGCTGGAGCCACTGCCGCGGTGTCGGGGCGCGAGAAGGCACTTCGCGTCGATGGATGGGCAAGGAACGCCGACAGGCTGGCCGTATCGGAATCGTCGTCGACGAAGACGACGTGACGAACCGCATCGGCACCGGCGACATCCCCGAGCGCTCGCAACGCGGCGTTGTAGGCACCCGCCAGGCCACCGGCATTGCCGTTGACCAGCACGCTGGCATTCGGCGGCAACGCGGCAGCGTCGGAGACGGCGGGATGGCCCGACGTCGAGTTGTCGACGATGAAGAGCCGCTTCACGGCACCCGCCAGCGAAGCGATCGAGGCGGCGGTACCCGACCGCAGGTCGAACAGCACCAGCACGGCAGCCATCTCGCCCGCATCGGGCGGCGCGACGGTCGATGGGGTCACTGTCATGGCTGCGCGCCCGGCGTGCCGCATGGCAACGCATAGACTTGCGCCCGATGAACGACATCACCGTATCGATCGTCAGCCACGGGCAGCGCGAGTTGGCCAGCCTGCTGCTCTCGGATCTCGACCGCATCCGCTGCGATCTCGTCAGGCGGATCATCGTGACGCTGAACATCGACGAGCCGTGGTCCCCACCCACCTCGATCGGCGGTGCACCGGTGCTGACGATCCGCAATGCGAGGCAGGCAGGCTTCGCCGCGAACCACAACGAAGCGTTCCGTCACTGCGAAACCTCGCTGTTCGTGATCGCCAACCCCGACGTGCGCCTGCACGAGGATCCGTTCGCCGCGCTCGCGCAAGCGCTGGCGCATCCGCGATGTGCCCTCGCGGTGCCGTGGCAGGTGGACGCGCGCGGCCAGGTCGAAGACTTCCGGCGCCGGATCCCGACGCCGCTGTCGCTGGTTCGCCGGGCTGCCTCCCGAGACCGGCGGCTCACCGAGACGGCGGACATGGAATGGGTCGCCGGCTCGTTCATGGCCGTGCGAAGCGAGGTGTTCCGCGAGCTGGCCGGTTTCGATGCGGGCTACCGGTTGTACTGCGAGGACGTCGACCTGTGCCTGCGCCTGCAGCTCGCGGACTGGCGCATCGAGGTGCTGCCGCACACGGTGGTCGTGCACGACGCGAGGCGCTCCTCGGGCGGCGGCAGCTGGCGGCATTTGCGATGGCATCTGATGAGCTTCGTGCGGCTGTGGACATCGCGCGCGTTCTGGCGCTACCGGAAGTCGCGATAGCCGAGCGCAGACGTGGGAGCCAGGCACTGGAAGGGCTTGTCCTTCACGGCCGCATCGTCGCAGGGCGCGAAGAAGGCTTCGGCCTGGTCGTTGTGGAACTCTCTCAGACGCTGCGCCACGTAGCGCGCACGCTGCACATCGCCGGCCTCGTCGAGGGCACGTGCCCACGCGATCAGCAGGCGCGCATCGAGCAGGTAGTGCGGTGCGCTGCGGAACGACGGCATCGCTTCCGAAGGGTGCTCGATCGTCGTCACCGCTGCGTAGTCCGCGTGGTGCGCGAAGAACCAGCTGCGCTGGCCGTCGGCGATGCGGTCCTGCAGGCTGGCCGCCCCGGCGGGCGGCGAGAAGATCGCGACGACGCGTGCGTAGTCGACCACCGCGGCGATGCCTCCGGCGGCGAGCCCGCAG
Organism: Rhizobacter sp. P2_H2; assembly: GCF_056403375.1. Taxonomy (NCBI): domain Bacteria; kingdom Pseudomonadati; phylum Pseudomonadota; class Betaproteobacteria; order Burkholderiales; family Sphaerotilaceae; genus Rhizobacter; species Rhizobacter sp. P2_H2. The sequence continues at coordinate 8,995 of NZ_JBFUFP010000008.1, read as the reverse complement.
CAGGCCACCGCCAGCATGAGCGGCGGCAGGCTGCGGCGGCCGTGCGGGGGGTCGCTCGCGGCAGCGTCCCGTGACAGCGCCATGCCGAAGGCGAAGGCGGTGGGCAGCAGGAAGTACGCATACCAGAGCGGGTACTCAAGCTGGCTGTGCACGGCCATGGTCAGGACCATCATCGTGGCCGCACGCATGCGGGTGCCGTCCGGTCCGGCCGGGGCGCGCACGGCCGCGCGGCATGCGCACCACAGCGCGCAAAGCAGCAAGCCCAGGATCAGCAGGCCGAGCGGCAGGCCCAGCTCGACCAGCAATTGCAGCGGAAGGTTGTGGGTGTGGTCGAAGAAGGCCGTCGGACGGCCCGGGAAGACCGACAGGGTCCAGGCCAGGTTGAACTCGCCCCAGCCGACGCCGGTCCAGGGCTGGGCAGCGATCATGGACAGCGTGTTGCCCCAGATGGCGAAGCGCGAGCTGGACAGGTCGGACCGGTGCAGCTGCGAATCGCCGCTGAACGCGTGCGCGCCGGCGCGCGCCCAGGCGTCCATGCCCACCCAGCCGAGCACGAAGACCACCGGTGCCGCCCACAGCAGCAGTCGCGTCGTGCGGGACATGCGGCGATCCACCGCCGCCCAGACCGCCAGCAGCGCGACACAGATCGCCCCGGTGCGGGACGCGGTCAACACGATGCCGAAGATGAACAGCGGCAGCAACAGGCCGCTGGCCCAGCGCACGACGGATGCGCTCCCAGGGGCGTCCGATGCGCGCTCCCGGGTCCACACCAGCGCAATCGCCGAGAGCACGAGCAGGCTGGCCAGGTGGTTCGGCTGGCGCAGGTTCGCGCCGACCCGGCCAGGCGACGAGACATTCGCGATCCAGGTGCCGTCGGTCCATCCCGGCATGAAGGTCTGGACCAGCGCGATGCCGGCGCTCACGACACCGGCCCACACCAGGGCTTCGCAGAACGCGCGAAAGGCGTGCGCCCCGATCTCGGTGCGCGCGCCCGCAACCGCGACGCAGATGACGAGCGCGGCGGCCACCAGCAGGCCGGCCGACGAGAGCGCCAGCGGCCCGGGCAGACCAGCCAGCAAGGCCGATGCGAGCACACCAGCCAGCATGAGGCCGAAGGCGGCCAGCAGGCTGTTGGCGCCGGTGCCCGCGTTGAGGCGCGGCCGTGGATTCGACCACCCGGCCAGCACCATCAGGAAGAGGAACACGCCCCATCCCACCAATGCCGCAGCCTGGTTGAGGAAGGTCGCGGAGGGCGGGACGTTGTATGCCAGCGCGCTGGGGACGACGACGGCCAGGATGGCCGTGACGCGCAGCGCCTCGAGGCTGCCTCGCGAAGCTTGCGACATCAGAAGAATCCGTCCAGCGGGAGGTAGCCGACGATGTTCGCCTGCGGTTCGTCGAGCAGCACGACCCAGCTCGCGCGGCGCGACATCAGCGGCAGGAAGCGAAGCCGGGCGGCATCCACGCCGGCCTTGGCGGCGATGGACTGCACCGCAGCGGCAGTCTCGGGATAGTGCGCTGTGAGCGCCGCGACCGGGCGGGCCACCTTCAGCATGTCGGCACGTGCGCCGGCGATGTCCGACCAGTTGGCCGGGTCCATCGACAGATCCACGCCGCCCAGGCCCTTGGTCATGGCGCGGAACGCGGCATCCGGCGCCATGGGTTTGCGTGCGGCCAGCAGGACCGGGCCGGTCCACGACAGCTGGCGCATGCCCGGCGGCGCGGCGGCCAGCGATTCGGTTTCGATCTCGATGGCCGTCACGACGCGCAGTCGATCGACCTCGAAGGCGATGACCGCGGGCCGGGCCAGCGCGATCGTGTAGATGCCGTAGCCGAATGCGGCGGCCTGCACGCAGGCGATGACGGCGATGTCGCGCACCAGTTCGCGCACCGGCTTGCCCGGCGCGGCCACGACGGCCGTCAGCACGGGGCCGAGCACCAGGTCGACGGCGGTCAGCAGGACGAACAGGTTCAGCCCGCCGGTGAGTTCACCGTAGGGGCTCGGATACCAGACCAGGAACACGAGCACGCTGGCCAGCGCTGCGATGCAGCCGCTGACGAGAACATGCACGGACGTGGCGCGAATGCGGCGCGGAAGGGCGTGGAAGATGTCCATGGCATCTCAATCAGGGAGTGAAGCCTCGAACTCGAGCAGCTTGGGCTGACGCTCCAGTTCGGCCTGTTCGCGCAGGACCTTGCGCTGGTTCGTGATCGACCTATCGCCATAGATCGATCGCATGCTCATGAAGACCTGTCGCCCTTCGTCGGCCCGGCCTGTCAGCGCGAGCGCTGCCGCGTAGCGCATGATCGACGCGGGATAGGGATAGCGTCGCATGAGTTGCCCAAGCTCGGTCACTTCGGCATCGGTCAGAGACGCCGTGAGCGGCGTCCGGGACACTCGCAGGAACGCCGTCAGCGAAGACAGCAGCGGGGCGTCAGGCGCCGGCTGGGTGGCGCTCAACAAGCCGATGCGCGACTTCTCGAAGCGGATCAGGCGAAAGTCTTCCTCGACGTCGCGGTAGCCCCAGGTCAACCCGAGACCCAGTGCGGCGGCGACGGCCACGACAGCGCCCCCCCAGCGCGCCGGTGTGTTCCGATGGCCCGGATCGGCGCGCTCGAGGATCCCGATCCACAATCCGACCGGCACCAGCAGGTAGAGGTAGTGGTACGGCAGCTCGATCATGCTGTGCGCGCCGACCACGGCCAGCGTCAGCACGCCGGCTGCACCGGGCAGGCTGCGCACGGAGAGAGTCCGCTTCACGGCCCAGGCCACGATGCACAGCGCGAGCAGGCCACCCAGCGGATAGCCGCACCAGAGCAGCAGCTCAAGGAACAGGTTGTGGCCATGCAGCCAGAGTTCGTTGAACTGCACGCCCGGTCCGGCCATGCTGAGCTGGGCCTCGCCGACCTGAAGCCAGCCGTAGCCGGTCCAGGGCGAGTGGTTGAGGGCCTCCACCAGCTGCGGCCACACGACGTAGCGATTCGACGACAAGGCCCGTGCGCCGAGCGGGTTCGTGCTGGTCAAAAGCAGCGCCGACTGCACTTGCGGCCAGATCCACATCATCAGGAACTGGCAGGCCGTGACGGCGGCCACCGCGGACAGTGGCGTGCGGAACCCGACGCGTCGCCGCATCAACAGCATGCCAACCAGCACGACGGGACCGAATGCGAGGGCTGTGCGCGACTGCGTCACGGCCATCGCTGTCAGCAGCAACGCCAGCAGCGCGGCGGCCGACAGCCCGCCCACGCGGCGCAGCTCGTACAGGTAGAGCAGGCCGACCCCGGCCATGCCGATCAGGGTCGCCAGGTTGTTGGGCTGGCCCAGGTTGGCCGACGGACGGAGGGTGGACGGGATCTGGTTGGCCCACAAGCCCATCTGGAATTCGAATGCCTGTCCCAGTGCGAGCACGCTCGACGCGGCAGCCCCCACCAGCAAGACGGCGGACAGCATTTCGGCGAATCTCGGCTTGTGGCCGACGCGCACGTACCCGACGCCGATCGCCGAGGCAAAGGCCATCACGTAGAAGGCCGCGACCCAGGCATCGCCGGCATAGACCAGCCGGCCGCACAGCCACTGCACGGGTGGGATGAGCGCCACCGCACCGACGAACCAGAACACGATCGGCAGGCGTTCACGCAACCAGCCGCGGCCGGCGTCCAGCGCGAGGGCGAACAATGCGATCACCGCACAGACCTCGTTGTAGAACGAAGTCCAAGGCGGGTAGTGATCCGGGACCAGCCAGGCGGCCACCAGGGCCAGCAGGGACAGCAGTTCGAGCATCGGGTGCGCTGGAGCGGGCTCAGAAAATGAAAATGGCGGCCCGAGGGCCGCCATTGTCTGCTGAAAAATCAGCTAAGCGGATCAGCCGCGGCACGAACCCGGCAGGAACTTCGCCAGGATGTCGGTGCCCGTGCCGCCGCAAACCCAGCGGTACACGGAGTCGCCAGCCGTCGGAGCGGTGGTGGCAGCGTCCTTGTAGGGGATCAGGGTGACCTTGCCGCCCATGGCGCCGTTGGCCATGTTCTTGATGCCTTGGCTGGTCACGGTGATCACGCCGGTGGTGGCTGCCGTCGAAATCGAGGCAACGTATTGCGACGTGGCGGTGCTCGCCTCGCAGCCCCAGCTGTTGGCAGCTTGGGGAACGGAGCTGCCCGACTGGAACACTTCAGTGATCGTGGTGCGGCAAGCCGACGCAGCCAGGATGACTTCCGAGTTCTTGGCACGGATGGTGTAGTCCTGGTAAGCCGGCAGAGCGACGGCAGCCAGGATACCGATGATCGCAACGACGATCATCAGTTCGATGAGGGTGAAACCTTGTTGAACGCGCTTCATGGTGTAGAGCTCCTGAGATGGGAACGGGTGGGACACGCCAGACAAGATGCAGTCCTCGTGCCAAGCTCAATCCCTAGTTTTGATGTGAATTTCGCCCGCAGTTCTGACACGGGCGGTCACCGCCCGCACCAATCGCCTACTGCCCCGGTTCTGGATTGACGAAAAGCGTCACTCCGAAGTTGTCACCGGCCCCGCGAAATCCGTTGTCAGATGATTCAGGCCAACTCGATCATCTGACCCGCCTGCAGTGCCGCGATGCGATGCGGCGTGACGAGGTTGGCAACTTCCTGCATCACCGAGTCGACCTCGCCCGGCTTGATGTGCGTGATGTGCACAGTGACGCTGCCCTTCAGCGACCCGAGTTCGTGGCCCAGCGCCGCCGGGCACAGGTGCCGGCTGATGCGCGCCAGCTGGCGCTCGTCATCGCTGAACGCGGTTTCGATCACCAGGTGCGCCACCGTCATTTCAGACAGCCGCTCCCACAGTAGCGGATTCGGCCCGGTGTCGCCGGTGTAGATCCACCAGCCGTCGACGCCCTTCAGCCCGAAGCCGACCGCCGGCACCGTGTGGGCCGCACTCAGCACCTCGAACGTCTTGCCGCCGAGCATCAATTGCTGGCCGACCTCGAACGGGCGCAGCTGCAGCACCGGCTGTTCGCGGCTGGGCAGCCGCGTGAAGTCAGGCCAGATCACGCCATTGAAGATGTGCTGGCGCAGCGCCTCCAGCGTCTGCGGCAGCGCATGCACCTGGATCGGCGGCCGGCCGGCGGCCATGCGCCGGCGCATCACGCTGTCGGCCAGCAGCCCGATCGACAGGATGTGATCGAGGTGCGAGTGGCTGATCAGGATGTGGTCGATCTGCGCGAGCTCGTCGAGCGACAGGTCACCCACGCCGGTGCCCGCATCGACGAGCACATCGTGATCAACCAGGAAGGCGGTGGTCCGGCTGCCTGCGGCAATGGCCCCGGAGCACCCGAGGACGCGGATTTTCATGGCGGTGGCAGGAGGCGCGCGGCACACGCACGCCAGCAGGACAGAACGCTGAATGCTGACCGCGACCGCCCGGTGATGCAAGGTGCGAAGCCGCGATTCGGCCCGCCTTGAACACCTCGACACCCGGCATTCGGGATCGACGTGAATTGCTTCACGCCGGCCGGGCTACAGAAAATCTCGCCGGGTGCCGAGCCCGTCAGGCCTGCACGAACTGCATCTGCGTGCCGGCGAGTTCGATCACGTCGCCGTTCTTCAGCGGCAGCGTGTCGCTGGCCAGCGGGTTGCCGTTGATCGTCGGGCGCGTGGCGCCCTCGACGTGGGCGAACACATAACCGCCCGGGCGCTTCGTGATCGAGGCGACCTGCACGCCGGGCTTGCCGACGGTGGTGACCACCTTGGTGAGCGCGACCTCGCGCCCCGCCGCCGCCCCGTTCAGCACCTTGATGGTGGCCGGATTCGACGACGCGGCGAGCCCGCCGAAGCCCGAGGCCGGCGCCAGCGTCTGCGCGAAGCCCTGGGCCGAAGGCACCGGCGCGGCGCCGGGCTTCATGATCATCGTCTTCTCGTAGTCGGTGCCGTCCTCGACCAGGTACTTGATCTTGTACTTGCCGATCTCGACGGTGTCGTTGTGCGCCAGCAGCTGCTTCTTGACGGCCTTGCCGTTGATGTAGGTGCCGTTGGTGCTGTTCAGGTCTTCGATGAACACATCGGAGCCGACCATCTGCAGCACCGCGTGCTCACCGCTGACGGCCAGGTTGTCGATCACGATGTCGTTGTAGGGCCGCCGGCCAAGGGTCGTCTTGTCCTTGGTGATCTGCACTTCCTTGATCACGACCCCGTCGAGCGATACGACCAACTTGCCCATGCTTGACCTCTAGTCTCTCTTGTATGTCTGGGCACCGAACCCGGGCCCCGTGCAATGTGCTGGCGACTCAACGCCTGAACGGCCACCAGGACCGTGGCGCGATGCTCTGGCCCCGTACCCGAACCAGGACCACCGCAATATTATCCTTTCCACCCGCATCATTGGCTGCGTCAATCAGCGCCGCACCCGCCTCGTCGAGCGAGTCGTGCGCCTGCAACACCTGGCCGATGCTTTCATCGTCCAGCATGTCAGACAGCCCGTCGGAGCAGAGTAAGTAGATGTCTCCCGGCATCAGGTCGTGCAGGTGGGTCTCCAGCAGCACGGTGTCCTCGACGCCGACCGCGCGCGTCACGAGGTTCTTGTTGGCGGAGAAGGCGGCCTGTTCCGGCGTGATCAGCCCGGAATCGATCTGTTCCTGCAGCAGCGAATGGTCGTGCGTGATCTGTTGCAATCTGCCGGCACGGAAGCGGTAGCCGCGCGAATCGCCGACATGGCCCATCAGCAGCCGGCCGTCGCGGAACGCACCGACCACCAGCGTGGTGCCCATGCCGGCGTACTGCGGGTTGGAATTGGCGGCGTTGAAGATCGCCCGGTTCGCGTTGTCGACACAGATGTCCATCGCACGGCGCACATCGGTGTCGGACGCGTTCCCCGAGGCCTCCTGCAGCCAGCGGCCCAGTTCGGTCTTGATGAACGAGGTGGCCATGCCGCTGGCGACCTCGCCGGCGTTGTAGCCGCCCATGCCGTCGGCCAGCACGACCAGCGCCGAAGCCTCGTGGACGGCGACCGAATCCTCGTTGTTGTTGCGCGCTCGGCCGGTGTCCGTGGCACTGAAGAATTCAAGCGACATGGCGGTGGCGGACACGGGCAGAGTCATCGAACCTTCAAACCGAGGGGGTCAGGAATTGTGCCTTGGATCGGCACGATCGAACTTCACGGTCGCCGTGAATCCGCTGGAATCGGGGGGTGGCGATCCTACGACAGGCGGCGGCGCCAGCGCCACGGCGTCCATCAGCGAGGCGATCTGCCGCAGGTCGGAGGCCATCTGCCGGCCGTCGGCATAGCGCACCTCGGGCCGCTTCTCGACCGCGAGCGTGACCACGTCGGCCAGCATTTCCGGCAGCTCGGGGCGCAAGGTGCGCACGTCGGGCGCCGGCTCGTTGGCGATCTGGTGCATCAGCGTGGCCATCGATTCCGAGCGGTGCGGCAGCAGGCCGGTGAGCAACTGGAACAGCATCACGCCGAGCGAGTAGAGGTCGCTGCGCCCGTCCACGCGCAGGCCGGCCATCTGCTCGGGCGACATGAACGACGGCGTGCCGAGGACCATGCCGGTGCGGGTGCGGCTCGAATCGGAGATGCGCGCGATGCCGAAATCGGTGACCTTCACCAGGTCGCGCGCCAGGTCGACCATCACGTTGGCCGGCTTGATGTCGCGGTGCACCACGCCCTGGCTGTGCGCATAGGCCAGCGCCTCGGCGACGCGCGCGACGATGCGCAGCACCTGCGGCACCGGCAGCAGCCGGCCGGCCTGGCTGTGGCGCTGCAGGTCCTCGCCCTTCAGGTACTCCATCGCGATGTAGGCGAGGTCCTGGTCCTCGCCCGCGTCGAAGATGGTCACGATGTCGGGGTGCTGCAGGCGCCCTGCCGTCTCGGCCTCGCGGAAGAAGCGGCGCCGCGCCTCGTCCAGTTCGTCGCCCTCGAACTCCTGGCTCAGCGCCATCGTCTTGATCGCGACCAGGCGGCCGATCTTGCTGTCGCGGCCGAGGTAGACGGCGCCCATCGCGCCGCGGCCGAGCTCGCGTTCGACCCGGTAGCGGCCGAGCATGCTGCCTTCGGCGCCGGCGCGCGGCAGCGCAGCCGCGAGATCGAGGGCGGGCAGTCCGGAGGGTGCGGGCGCCGCGATCCGGCGCCCGGCCAGCCCGCGCTCGAATCCCAGGTGTCCGGCGACAAGCGCGGCCAGCGGCAGCAACCACGGCACCCAGATGGCAGCAGGCAGCAGGCCCCAGGCGACCACGATCTGTGCCGCACCCAGCGCGCAGCTCACGAGGCGGCCGCGACCGCTCTCCAGGCGCGGCAACACCAGCAGCACATGCGCCAGCCCGACGGCCAGCAGCAGCGCGACGACGACGAGCGTCGCCGCGGCATTGAACGAGGGATCAGGAGGAATGAGGCCGCCGCTGAGCAGCGCATCGGCGCCGGGACGGGCCCGCGCAGGCGCGGCCGCAAGCCCTGCCAGGCTCAGGCCGGCGGTCCGTCGAAACCAGCAGTGAATGACGCTCCTTGCTTGCCCCAAGGCGATGGCCCGCACCGTGGAAATGATGGAGCGGGCACCATATCACACGCCCCACACGCTCATTCCTTCGCGTGCGCCCGCGCCGCCGCACCGCGCTTCTGCAGCCACAGGCCGACCACCACCACGAGCACCGCGCACACGCCGCCGAGGATGAAGTCGGCTTCCGGCACGTTGGCATGGAACCAGTCGCGGGTCGACGGGTCGCTGACGAACATCTCGCCCGCCAGGAAGCCCAGCAGCGCCGCGCCCAGCGTGATGATGATCGGGAAGCGGTCCATGATCTTCATCAGCAGCGTGCTGCCGGCGATGATCAGCGGGATCGACAGCGCCAGGCCGACGATCAGCAGCGGCAGCCGCGCGTTCTCGGGCGCCCGGTCGGCGGCACCGGCCACGGCCAGCACGTTGTCGACGCTCATCACCAGGTCGGCGACCAGGATGGTGCGGATCGCCGCGCCCATCGTGCCGTGCGACTTGACCTCGCCGTCGTCTTCCGAGTCGACCAGCAGCTGCAC
>NZ_JBFUFP010000007.1:0-32557 GCF_056403375.1 Rhizobacter sp. P2_H2 | reverse complement strand
GCCGCACCCACACGCTGAATGCACGCGCGCTCGTCAACGCCGCCGGCCCGTGGGCGGCGCAGTTCCTCGCCGAGGGCACACATGCGCCGCGCGCCAAGTCGCTGCGCCTGGTGAAGGGCAGCCACATCGTCGTGAAGAAGCTGTTCGACCACGACCACGCCTACATCTTCCAGAACCCGGACCGCCGCATCATCTTCGCGATCCCCTACCAGGACGGCGAGTTCACGCTGATCGGCACCACCGACGTCGAGCACCACGGCGCGATCGGCGAGGCGCGCATCGACGACAGCGAGATCGCCTACCTGTGCGAGCAGGCGAGCCGGTACTTCGCGAAGCCGGTGGCGCCGGCCGACGTGGTGTGGACCTACTCCGGCGTGCGGCCGCTGCTCGACGACGAGTCGGGCGACCCGTCGGCGGTGACGCGCGACTACTCGCTCGAGCTCGACACCTCGAAGGCGGCGTTGCTGTCGGTGTGGGGCGGCAAGATCACGACCTTCCGCAAGCTGGCCGAGGAAGCCGCCGACCTGCTGGCCGCGCCGCTCGGCACGCAGCGCGGCGCGTGGACGGCCGGCGCCTTCCTGCCCGGCGGCGACCTCAGCGTGTGGATCGGCGACCCGCAGCGCCCCGACACCGACTTCGCGCGCTTCGAGCAGGCGTTCGCGCTGCGCCATCCGCACTTGCCGGTCGCGATGCGGCATCGCCTGGCGCGCTGCTATGGCTCGCGCGTGCAGGTGCTGCTGGCGAACGGCCCCGGCGCCGAAGTCGTGCCCGGGCTGCACGAGGCGGAACTGAACTACCTGCACGCGCACGAGTGGGCGCGTGAGCCCGACGACGTGCTGTGGCGGCGCACCAAGCTCGGCCTGCACCTGACGCCGGCCCAGCGCGAGCAGGTGGCGCTCTGGTGCGCAAAGAACTGGCGTGGCGCCGCAACGACGACGACGGCAGCGCCGCCGCAGACAAGACCTTCGGAGACCTCATGGAATTGACGCTGGAGCGCATCGGCAAGCAGGTCGGTGCGCAGACCCACCTCTACCCGCTCGACCTGACCCTGGTCCCGCGCGCGGTGACCGTGCTGCTGGGGGCGACCCAGGCCGGCAAGACTTCGCTGATGCGCGTGATGGCGGGGCTGGACACGCCGACGCAAGGCCGCGTGCTGGCCGACGGCCGCGACGTGACCGGCCTGCCGGTGCGCGAGCGCAACGTGTCGATGGTCTACCAGCAGTTCATCAACTACCCGTCGATGACGGTGGCCGACAACATCGCGTCACCGCTGAAGCTGCGCGGCGAGAAGGGCATTGCCGAGCGCGTGCTGGAGCTGGCGAAGCGGCTGCACATCGAGCCGTTCCTGAAGCGGCTGCCGGCCGAGCTGTCGGGCGGCCAGCAGCAGCGTGTGGCCCTCGCGCGGGCACTGGCGAAGAAGGCCCCGCTGATGCTGCTCGACGAGCCGCTGGTGAACCTGGACTACAAGCTGCGCGAGGAACTGCGCGACGAGCTGTCGCAGCTGTTCGCGGCCGGCGAATCGACCGTCGTCTACGCGACCACCGAGCCGACCGAGGCGCTGCTGCTGGGCGGCTACACCGCAGTGATGGACGCCGGCGAGCTGCTGCAGTACGGCCCGACCGCCGAGGTGTTCCACCGGCCGCAGTCGATCCGCGTCGCGCGTGCGTTCAGCGATCCGCCGATGAACCTGGTCGAGGGCACGCACGCGAGCATCGGCATCTCGCTGCAGGCCGGCGTGAACCTCTCGGTGCCGCTGCCGGCGTCGAGCACGCCGGCGCTGACGATCGGCATCCGCGCAAGCGCACTGCGGGTTCGCCAGCGCGACGGCGATGTCGCGCTGCCGGGCAAGGTCGAGCTGGCCGAGATCTCCGGCTCGGACACCTTCGTGCACGTCGACACGCCGATCGGCGAACTGGTGGCGCAACTCACTGGCGTCCACCAGTTCACGCTCGGCGAAGCGGTGACGCTGTACCTGAACGCGGCGCAGGTGCACGTGTTCGATTCCGCAGGCCGCCTGCTGGTGGCCCCGAGCCGGGAGGGCATCTGAGATGGCACGCATCGACCTCGACCTGGCACACGCCTACAAACCGAACCCGCAGCGCGATGAGGACTACGCGCTGCTGCCGCTGAAGATGACCTTCGACGACGGCGGCGCCTATGCGCTGCTCGGCCCGTCGGGCTGCGGCAAGACGACGCTGCTGAACATCATCTCGGGCCTCGTGACGCCGTCGCAGGGCACGGTGAAGTTCGGCGGGCAGGACGTCACCGGGCAGTCACCGCAGCAGCGCAACATCGCGCAGGTGTTCCAGTTCCCCGTCATCTACGACACGATGACCGTCGCCGAGAACCTCGCGTTCCCGCTGCGCAACCGGGGTGTCGCGCCGGATCGCATCCGCCAGCGCGTCGGCCAGATCGCCGAGATGCTGGAGATGAGCGGCCAGCTGAACACGCGCGCTGCCGGGCTGTCGGCGGATGCCAAGCAGAAGATCTCGCTGGGCCGCGGCCTGGTGCGCGAGGACGTGTCGGCCGTGCTGTTCGACGAACCGCTGACCGTCATCGACCCGCACCTGAAGTGGCAGCTGCGCCGCAAGCTGAAGCAGATCCACCACGAGCTGAAGCTGACGCTGGTCTACGTGACGCACGACCAGGTCGAGGCGCTGACCTTCGCCGACCAGGTGGTCGTGATGACGCGCGGCCGCGCGGTGCAGGTGGGCAGTGCCTCGGCGCTGTTCGAGCGGCCGCAGCACCGCTTCGTCGGCCACTTCATCGGCTCGCCGGGCATGAACTTCCTGCCGGTGCGCTGGGCCGGCCAGGGCATCGACGTGGCCGGCCGGGTGCTGCCGATGACCCACAACCCGCTGCAGGGCGAGGGCAGCTTCGCGCTCGGCGTGCGGCCGGAGTACGTGGCGCTCGCGGCGCCGGACGCGGCGGGCGCCGTGCCCGCCACCGTGACGCAGGCGCAGGACATCGGCACCTACTGGCTGCTCGGTGCGCGCCTCGGCTCCGGCGACAGCGAGCAGACCATCCGCGCCCGCCTGTCGCCCGACCAGCGCATCCCGCGGGTCGGCGACCAGGTGTGGCTGTCGCTGGTCGGTGCGCACACCTGCTACTACCGGGACGATGTGTTGATTGATTCTTCCGTGGAGGTGGCGGCATGAAGCCCGTCAACCAGAAAGCCTGGCTGCTGATCCTGCCGGTGGTGTTGTGCGTGGCCTTCTCGGCGGTGCTGCCGCTGATGACGGTCGTCAACTACTCGGTGCAGGACATCATCTCGCCCGAGCGGCGCGTGTTCGTCGGCACCGAGTGGTTCAAGTCGGTGATGCGCGACGAAGACCTGCAGGGCGCGCTGCTGCGCCAGATCGGCTTCTCGTTCGCGGTGCTGCTGGTGGAGATCCCGCTGGGCATCGGCCTCGCGTTGTCGATGCCGGCCAAGGGCGCGCGCTCGTCGGCGGTGCTGGTGCTGGTGGCGATCTCGCTGCTGATCCCGTGGAACGTGGTCGGCACCATCTGGCAGATCTACGGGCGCACCGACATCGGCCTGATGGGTGCGGCGCTCGCGAAGATGGGCATCGACTACAGCTACACCGGCAACGCGACCGACGCCTGGTTCACCGTGCTGCTGATGGACGTGTGGCACTGGACGCCGCTGGTGGCGCTGCTGTGCTTCGCCGGGCTGCGCGCGATCCCCGATGCGTACTACCAGGCCGCGCGCATCGACGGCGCGAGCAAGTTCGCGGTGTTCCGCTTCATCCAGCTGCCCAAGCTGCGCGGCGTGCTGATGATCGCGGTGCTGCTGCGCTTCATGGACAGCTTCATGATCTACACCGAGCCCTTCGTGCTGACCGGCGGCGGGCCCGGCAACGCGACCACCTTCCTGAGCCAGTACCTGACGCAGAAGGCGGTCGGCCAGTTCGACCTCGGCCCGGCCGCGGCCTTCTCGCTGATCTACTTTTTGATCATCCTGCTGCTGTGCTTCATCCTCTACAACTGGATGCAGCGGGTCGGCCAGGATGCGACGACGACCGAGGGAGCCGCCCATGGATGAGCGCCGTTTCAAGAAGCGGGTGATCTTCCTGCTGCTGTACCTGCTGTTCGCGATCCTGCCGGTGTACTGGATGGTGAACATGTCGTTCAAGACGAACGAGGAGATCCTGTCCTCGTTCAGCCTGTGGCCGCAGCATTTCACGTTCGACCACTACCGCACGATCTTCACCGACGAGTCCTGGTACTCGGGCTACATCAACTCGATGATCTACGTGGCCATCAACACGGTGATCTCGCTGCTGGTGGCGCTGCCGGCGGCGTATGCGTTCTCGCGCTACAGCTTCCTCGGCGACAAGCACGTGTTCTTCTGGCTGCTGACCAACCGCATGACGCCGCCGGCGGTGTTCCTGCTGCCGTTCTTCCAGCTGTACACGACGCTCGGGCTGATGGACACGCACATCGCGGTGGCGCTGGCGCACCTGCTGTTCAACGTGCCGCTGGCGGTGTGGATCCTCGAGGGCTTCATGAGCGGCATCCCGCGCGAGATCGACGAGACGGCCTACATCGACGGCTACTCGTTCCCGCGTTTCTTCCTGACGATCTACATCCCGCTGATCAAGGCCGGCGTGGGCGTGGCGGCGTTCTTCTGCTTCATGTTCAGCTGGGTCGAGCTGCTGATGGCGCGCACGCTGACCAGCGTGAACGCGAAGCCGATCGTCGCAGTGATGACGCGCACGGTGAGTGCCTCGGGCATGGACTGGGGCGTGCTGGCCGCGGCCGGCGTGCTGACCATCGTGCCGGGCGCGATCGTGATCTGGTTCGTGCGGCATTACATCGCCAAGGGCTTTGCGATGGGGAGAGTGTGATGTTCGACTGGATGGCGTGGACCCTGCCGGTGGCGGTGTTCTTCGGCTGCATCGTGCTGATGCTGGCCGGCATGACGGTGTGGGAGCTGAAGTCGCCGACGACGGTGCGCAAGGGCTTCCTGCCGATGGCGACGACGCGCGGCGACCGGCTCTTCATCGGGCTGCTCAGCGCGGCGTACGTGAACCTCGCGTTCGTGGCGTTCAGCGAAAAGATGGTGGGCTGGTTCGGGCTGGCGGAGGAGCCGTCGATCTGGATCAGCTTCGCGGTCTCGATGGCGGTGCTRGCGCTGATCATGCGCAAGGGCTGAGCCACCGAGCTGAAGKTTGAAAAGGCCGCCGGCGATTCTTCCCCGCTGGCGTGTCGCGAGTACCCCGGGAAGTACCAGAGGAGACAGACATGAAGTTGCGCTTGAATGCAGTGGCCTTTGCCGCCGTTGCGCTGGCACTGGGCCAGAGCGCCTGGGCTGGCGAGGCCGAGGCGAAGAAATGGATCGATGCCGAGTTCCAGCCGTCGACGCTGAACAAGGACCAGCAGATGGCCGAGATGAAGTGGTTCATCGAGGCCGCGAAGAAGCTGCAGGCCAAGGGCGTGAAGGAGATCTCGGTGGTGTCGGAGACGATCACGACGCACGAGTACGAATCGAAGACGCTGGCCAAGGCCTTCGAGGAGATCACCGGCATCAAGGTGAAGCACGACCTGATCCAGGAAGGCGACGTGGTCGAGAAGCTGCAGACCTCGATGCAGTCGGGCAAGAGCATCTACGACGGCTGGATCTCCGACTCGGACCTGATCGGCACGCACTACCGCTACGGCAAGATCATGAACCTGACCGACTACATGTCGGGCAAGGGCAAGGAGTGGACGAACCCGGGTCTGGACATCAAGGACTTCATCGGCACGAGCTTCACGACCGCGCCGGACAAGAAGCTGTACCAGCTGCCCGACCAGCAGTTCGCGAACCTGTACTGGTTCCGCGCCGACCTGTTCGCGCGCCCGGACCTGAAGGAGAAGTTCAAGGCCAAGTACGGCTATGACCTGGGCGTGCCGCTGAACTGGAGCGCGTACGAGGACATCGCCGCGTTCTTCAGCGAAGACGTGAAGACGATCGACGGCAAGCCGATCTACGGCCACATGGACTACGGCAAGAAGGATCCGTCGCTGGGCTGGCGCTTCACCGATGCGTGGCTGTCGATGGCCGGCACCGCCGACATCGGCATCCCGAACGGCATGCCGGTGGACGAGTGGGGCATTCGCGCGTCGGCCGACGGCTGCACGCCGCAGGGGGCCAGCGTCTCGCGCGGCGGTGCGACCAACTCGCCGGCGGCCGTGTATGCGCTGACGAAGTACGTCGACTGGATGAAGAAGTACGCCCCGAAGGAAGCCACCGGCATGACCTTCGGCGAAGCCGGCCCGGTGCCGGCGCAGGGGCAGATCGCGCAGCAGATCTTCTGGTACACCGCGTTCACCGCCGACATGACCAAGCCGGGCCTGCCGGTGGTGAATGCCGACGGCACGCCGAAGTGGCGCATGGCCCCTGGCCCGAACGGCCCGTACTGGAAGCAGGGCATGCAGAACGGCTACCAGGACGTGGGTTCGTGGACCTTCTTCGAGGCGCATGACGCGAACCGCACGGCGGCGGCGTGGCTGTATGCGCAGTTCGTGACGGCGAAGACGACCTCGCTGAAGAAGACGATCACCGGGCTGACGCCGATCCGCGAGAGCGACATCCAGTCGAAGGCGATGACGGACCTGGCGCCGAAGCTCGGCGGGCTGGTGGAGTTCTACCGCAGCCCGGCGCGCGTGGCCTGGACGCCGACCGGCACCAACGTGCCCGACTACCCGAAGCTCGCGCAGCTGTGGTGGAAGAACGTGGCGGTGGCGGTGACGGGCGAGAAGACGCCGCAGCAGGCGATGGACAACCTGGCCGAGGAGATGGACCAGGTGATGGGCCGGCTGGAGCGCGCCGGGATGGCACGCTGCGCACCGAAGCTGAATCCGAAGGGCGACCCGAACAAGTGGCTGAGCGACAAGGGCGCGCCGTGGAAGAAGCTGGCGAACGAGAAGYCGAAGGGCGAGACGATCGCGTATGACACGCTGCTGAATGCGTGGAAGGCGGGCAAGGTTCGCTGACGCGGGCTTTGCTTCGGAGGCACGGACGTTTTCGTCCGTGCCTCCGCTTCCTGACGAAGACTCTATCGTTCGAGCACGTACGTGAGCCATGGCGCGGCCGCGGCGACCAGGAGGCCGATGACGAAGAGCAGCTTCTCTCGACGCGATGGGTTCTTGAGCAGCGGCAGCAGTCGGCGATCAACAGGATCTCGCGGTACCGTGCGGGGGTCGCGAGCGCGTTTGACCATCAAATACACCACCGCCACGAAGGCGACGACCACCACCACGCTTGCGAGCGCGGTGCTCAGCAGGGAAGGCGGTGTGCCACGCATCCGATGGTGGGGTTGACGGTCAGTTGCTGCTATCCGGAGCGCCATTGAACACGGCGTCGTCCGGATCGAGGATAGCAGCCAGCGTACGCGCCTCGTCTTCAGCAAGCGCGCGCTGATACTGCCCGAACGGGCCGGAAGCGATGAGCCATCGCGGCCAGAGGTTCAGCGATGTCGTTCCGCCTTCATGCTCCATCTCGATCACCATTCGAGGCGAATGCGTCGCCACGGTGCGTGACCAGTCGGCGCGATGCTCCGTGAGCCACTTGCCCAGCGCCTGGCGTTGTGCGCTCGTCAACTGCTCGCGCGGCCCCGGCGTGCCCGCGACGTAGGTCGTGCGAGTCGCCGCCGAGATCGGTGGGATATCGACATTGCATCCGAGCAGTCCTGCGGCCAGAACGATGGCCGTTGCACAGGCAGCGATCGACTTCTTCATGGCTGACGCATTCCAGACTCTTGTTCGGCGTTCTCGCTCGACGGTCCGGCCGATGAATCATCGCCTGGCGGTGTCGGGGTCGTCCTCCGGCTGTTGCGTGCGGCACCGCAGCCGCCTGCCAGCAGAAGCACGGCAGGCCAGATGACATTCGGTGCGAGATCGTGTGCCAGTCCCGCGGCGGCAAGAGCGCCCTCATACGACTCACATTTCAGACAGCCGCGGTCCTCGCGCGGAGGGTTTCGGTGCTGCGCCTTCATCACCAGCCGGAAGTCGATGCCGAGCGTGTAGTAGAGCTGGATGGCCATCAGCCACAGGAAGCCGATCGTCATGCACAGGTACCAGATTTTCCTCATGGGGCGCCCGACGTTTTGCCAGCTGGTTTCGTGAGGTCGGATGTTGCCACCGACCATCGCCAACTCAGTCCGCGAGCTGCGACGCAAGCACGACGAACCGGCTCTCTCCAGCCATTGACTCGATGTGCCAGGGGTGGTCGGTGTTGATTCGCACCAGTCGTCGCCCCGCTTCATCCATCCAGGCCAACTCGTTCTCGCAATGCATCGCCCCGATCGCTGGGTAGATGCTCGTGACATCAAGCGCTTCCCGGCTGACAACGGGCACCTTTTCAACGAAGACGTGAGTCTTGCCTTCGGCGTCCTGGAATGTGCATTCGACGAACCCCGGGAAGTGATCGTCGACGTATCGAGTGATATGAACGGTGAGAGCGAGCATCAATGCGTGCGCCTCTTCGATTCGGCCGCAAATTGACGAGACAGCCCCTCGCACTCGGTCTGCTCGCAGTCGTACCACCTGCACCCGTCGAACGTGCAGCCTGCACTCAGGTTGTCCCTCAGGAACTTGCAGTTGACGAACCGGCATTCGGCGAAGAGGCACCCGGCGAAGCCCGAGCCGCGGAAGACGCATCCGTTGAATTCAACGCGAACGAAGGTCGTCGTGTTGAACAGCCCCCAGTACCACGAGGAGTCATTCACCCTGCAGCCGTTCAGGATGCCCTCGAACGCAGCGCCTTCGACATCGAGACCCGTGAACGTGCAGTACCTGAAGACGTCGTCCTGCCAGTTCTTGGGCAGATCGGATTCGCCGACGAAGTCGATGGTTTCATGAAGGGAGGCCATGAACTTCACTGTAGCGTGAGGTGATCGGACGAAAGAGGGATCACGCACTCAGCAATGAATCAGCTCTTGGCATTTGTGCGCGGCACCTGTTCCGGCCTTCACTTCTGAAAGCAAGGCGGTCTCGGTTTCGCCGGCACAGCACTGCTGCGTCGAAAGGAACGCTCACCGATGCCCATGCCTGCGCCGCACGCAAACAGGTCGTCGCACGGGCTGTTCGCCTGGATGACGATGGTCTTCGGCTTGACCTCGGCAATCAACTTGCAGAGCGACGCCCCTCTCACCCGCATCGCTTCGTCATCTTCGTCTGGCACCCGGCGGAGGATTTCACGGCTCCCCTTCTTGACGATCTCCAGGCGACCGGTGGCTTGGCACACGTGACCTTGGTCGCCGACGACGAGCAGGTCGAATTCGTATGTGGATTCGGAGTCCTGTCGCACCCCGAAATGGTCCAGCACGGGAATGACTTCATCCGGGGCAGTAGGCGCATCACCGCGATAGGCGATGGAGTGCGGCAGCACGTAGCACCCGTCGACGGGCGCCGCAGTCGCGATGCCGATGGATCCCATCGTCAGCACCGATGCGATCAGCAAAGTGAAGGGATGTCGCATTCGCCTCCCGGCCTGTTGTTGTCGTTTTCTCGAAGACCACATGGTGCCACCGTCAGCGAACCTGCACGCGCCTTTGCCGTGCAGATGCAGCGAACAAAAAAAGGGCGCAACTCGCGTTGCGCCCCTGAAGGGTCACGCGCTGACCGCCAAGGCCCGCGCGACCGCCGCAATCGAGAACCCCGCTCAGAGGTTCTTCACGATCCGCAGGTTGCGGATCTGGAAATGGATGGTTCCCTTCTGGTCGTCCCACGCCGGCAGCATCTCCAGCGGCGACGTGATCTTCGAAGCATCGAACCCGTTCGCCACGTAGTCCGGCGAGCTGAACGGGATCTTCACCGTCTGCCAGGTGTTGAGCGCCGGGTGGCCGACCTTGTCCTTCAGGTCGCCGGTGCGGCAGGTCTCGCTCTTGCGGTCGCAGACCATCTTGGTCCAGAAGTCCTGCGTGCTGTTGCCGTAGTCGAGCACCCGGATCTCGAACTGCACGCCGCCCGTCGCCGCGATCGCCGACGCGTCGATCAGCGTGTTGTCCGGCACCGACAGGAAGATGCCGCCGTTGCCGGCCCCGTCGGTCACGCCGTTGAACACCACGTCGATCAGCTTGTCGGTGCCGTCGACCAGGTCGTTCGTCAGCGTCACGCTGCCCGTGCCGTACGACCACGCACCCGCCGGCGCCAACGCCGCCGCATCGCTGATGCCATTGACGTACAGGTCCTTGTCGTCGCTGACCGCGATCACGTTCACCGCCGGCCCGCCCGCGCACGGCACGTTGCCGGTGTTCTTCGGATCCCAGCGGATATTGGCCACCGACACCTCGAACTGCCCGCCGCTGCTGTACAGCAGGAACGGCGTGTTCACCGCGGTGAAGTCGGTGCCCTGGTCGGCAAAGCACTGCAGCGGGATCGCGAGTTCCGTCCAGGTATTGACCGGCAGCGCGCCGAAGGTGTTCGTCGCGTCGATCTCGCCCATGCACGGGTAGCCGCAGTCCACCCGCATCTTCACCGCCGCGCTCGGCGCCACGCTGACGCGCGCATCGAACACCAGCGAACCCTTCGAGTTCAGGTACGACTGCAGGTCCTGCTTGTCGGCGTCGTTGGTGCTCTGCATGTAGAGCTGGCCGGCCGCGCCGTTCCACTTCGCCTTGATCGCCGCCCACTGCTTGCCGTCCTTGTCGTCGACCGGCACCGCACTGATCTCGCCCTGCGGCGTCGACGTGGTCGTCGCCGACGACAGCCCCACCAGCACGCTCCAGCTCGACGGTGCGCCGATGCGCAGCGAGAAGCCGCTCTGGTTCGCGCCGTCGAACACCGCCAGCGTCTGGTCGGTGGTGCCGCCGCCGCCCGCCGGCACGCCGCAGCCCTGCGCCACGGTGGCCTCGTCGAGCGCCACTTGGTCGGCCCCCGGCGCGGCATAGCTCAGGCCGTAGCCGAAGGCATACAGCGGGTCGTAGCCAGCATCGCCATGGTTCAGCGCGACCTGGCAGGCCGCCTTCGGCCACGAGTACGACAGCTTGCCGCTGAAGTCGGCATTGACGGCCCCGTCGTCCTTCTTGAACAGCACGTCGGTCAGGCCGTCACCCTCGGTGCCCGGCAGCCACGCGGCGACGAACGCATCCGAGCGGTTGAGCTCGCGGTTCACGTACAGCGGGCGGCCCGAGTACAGCACCGTGATGATCTTCTTGACGCCCTTGGTCTTCAGCGCATCGATCAGCGCGACGTCTTCCGGGTGCAGCTTCGCGTGCTCCAGCGTCTTGGTCTTGCCGATGTCGCCGACGCCTTCGGCATACGGCGTCTCGCCGATCACGACGATCGCCGCGTCGTAGTCGGCGCTGCCCAGCGCGCCGGTGGTGCTGGTGTCGATCACCGCGTTCGGCGCGATCTTCTGGATCGCCGCCCACAGCGTGGTGCCGCCGCCGAAATCGGCATTGACGTTGTCGGTGCCCTGCCAGGTGAGCGACCAGCCGCCGCTCTGGTTCGACAAACTGTCGGCGCTCTTGCCGGCCACCAGCACCCTGGCGCTGCGCGCCAGCGGCAGCGTGGCGCCGTTGTTCTTCAGCAGCACCAGCGATTTGCGCACCGCCTCGCGCGCCACCGCGCGGTTCTCGGCGGTGCCGACCTCGCTGCTCGCGTTGCGTGCCGACAGCTTCGGCTTGTCGAACAGGCCGGCGCGCAGCTTGACGCGCAGGATGCGGCGCACCGCATCGTCGATGCGCGCCTGCGGGATCTCGCCGCTCTTCACGCTCGCGATCGTGTTGGCGATGAACGCCTTCCAGTCGTCGACGTACGGCACCATCACCATGTCGATGCCGGCGTTGATGGCCTGCGGGCAGTCGGCGTTGGTGCAGGCGCGCGTCGAATCGCTGTTGGTCGCGTTGACCTGGCCGAGGCCGTTCCAGTCCGAGACGACGAAGCCGTCGAAGCCCATCTTCGTCTTCAGCACGTCGGTCAGCAGGTACTTGTGGCCGTGCATCTTGTCGGCGCGCGCGGTGTCGCCCTTCGAGGCGTCCTTCCAGCTGCTGAACGAGGCCATCACCGATTGCGCACCCGCCTGCAGCGCGGTGTAGTAGCCGCGGCCGTGGATGTTGATCAGGTCGGCCTCGGTGACCGCGGTGATGCCCTGGTCCTTGCCGTCGGTGGTGCCGCCGTCGCCCAGGAAGTGCTTGGCCGTGGCGACCACCTTCTCGTTGGCCTTCGCGTCCTTCGCGAGCGTGCCCTGCAGGCCCTGGATCACCGCGCCCCCGTACGACTGCACGACCAACGGGTCTTCCGAGTAGCCCTCGTAGGTGCGGCCCCAACGGTCGTCGCGCACGACGGCGAGCGTCGGGCCGAAGGCCCAGTCGATGCCGGTGTGCGCCACTTCGCGCGCGGTCACCTCGCCGATGCGGCGCAGCAGGTCGGGGTCGCGCGTCGCGCCCAGCCCGATGTTGTGCGGGAAGAGCGTCGCGCCCTTCACGTTGTTGTGGCCGTGCACCGCGTCCGTGCCCCAGATCAGCGGGATCGGGTTCGCATTGGCCGGGTCCTTCGACGCGGCCCACAGCGTATCGGCCAGCGCCAGCCAGTCGGCGACCGGTGCATCCTTGTGCTGGCCCGGGAAGGATCCACCGCCGTTCAGCACCGAGCCCAGGTGGTAGGTCTTGATGTCGTCCGGCGTCACCCCCTGGATCTCGACCTGCGTCATCTGGCCGACCTTCTCCTCCAGGCTCATCTTGGCGAGCAGCGCGTCCACCTGCGCCTCGATGCCGGCGTCACGGGCCACCGCGCTCTTGATCGCGGGCCAGTCCTGCAGCGGGGTGGTCGGGATGTCGGTGCTCACGGGAGGCGGCGGCGGGCTGTCGTTGGAATCGCCTCCGCCGCAGGCGCCCAGCGTGAGCGCAACGGCCCAGGCGAGCCCATGCAGGGCAGCGCGGGAAGAACGGATCATGGCTTGTCTCCTCTTGTGGGTATGTCGTGCGCATCAGCGGAGCGAGCGAACGCGGCGCGAGCATAGCCACGGCTGAAAGCGCTTGCAAGAAGACGTTTACCAATCGTTAAGGCGATGACAAGCCCGAAGCGGCCCGTCGAAGACTGTGAAAAACATCACATGACACGGCGCGGCATGAGCAGCCGCGCGCCCTGGCGCGGATTGCGGCAGTGCAGCTACGGCACTGCAGCAAAAAGGCGTCCGTCAGGGAATCTACCGAGCGTTTCGTGAAACTCGGCTGAAACCGCTTGCAACCTCAGTTGCAACTTAACTTGCGCCGCGAAGTTCAGGCCGCGCGGTTCAAGCCGTCTTCTGCTCGAGCAGGTAGTTCGCGTCGTCGTACTGTCCCAGCACGTCGACCAGGTACGGCAGCACGGCGAGCAGCTCGTCGTGCAGCGTGTACGGCGGGTTCAGGATGAACATGCCGCTGCCGGCCAGGCCGAAGCCCTGCGAATCGGGCACCTGCACCGTCAGGCGCACGTGCAGCCAGCCCTTGGGCGCGAGGCCCTCGAGGCGGCGCGGCAGCTGCGCGGCTTCGAGCTTCTGCACCTGCGGGTACCAGACCATGTAGACGCCTTCGGCGAAGCGCAGCAGCGCCTCGCGCAGCGACGCGATCACGCGGCCGTAGTCGCCGTGGCCTTCGTAGCTCGGGTCCATCAGGATGGCCGCGCGCCGGCTCGACGGCGGCACCTGGCCCTTCAGCCCGTCGAAGCCGTCGGCGTTGAAGATCTCGACGTTCTTCGTCTCGCCGAGGAAGGACGCGAGGATGCGGTGGTCGGTGTTGTGCAGCTCGAAGAGGCGCAGCTGGTCCTGCGCGCGCAGCAGCATCTGCGCGAAGGCCGGCGAGCCGGGGTACTGGCGCAGCTTGCCGTCGGGGTTGAACTGGCGCACCGCGGCCACGTAGTCGGCCACCGGACCGGGCAGGTCGTCGCGACCCCACAGCCGCGCGATGCCCTGCTCGAACTCGCCCTTCTTCGTCGCGTACTGGCCTTCGAGCGAGTAGCCACCGGCGCCGGCGTGGGTATCGACCAGGCGGTACGGCTTCTCTTTCTGGTTCATGTAGCGCAGCACCATGCCGAGCACGGTGTGCTTGAGCACGTCGGCATGGTTGCCGGCGTGGAAGGCGTGGCGGTAGGCGAGCATGGGCGGCTTTCTGGAAAACGGGCAGCCCCGTATTGTCGTCGCCGCCGTCTCGATCCCGGCCGGCTTCAAATCTGGTTTGAAGGTGATAGTTCGCGAGACCGGATTATCAATTCCAGCCAAGCTGCCTACAGTGCCCGGACCGAACACTTCCCTTCCGGAGCCGCCCGATGAAAGCCGTTGCCTACCGCCGTCCCTTGCCGATCACCGATGCCGAATCGCTGCTCGACGTGACGCTGCCCGAACCCGCCGCCGCCGGCCGCGACCTGCTGGTGCGCGTGCAGGCGGTGTCGGTGAACCCGGTCGACGTGAAGATCCGCGCCGGCAGCCCGCCCGCCGAGGGGCAGCTGAAGGTGATCGGCTGGGATGCCGTCGGCACCGTCGAAGCGGTGGGCGAGAAGGTCACGCTGTTCAAGCCGGGCGATCGCGTCTGGTACGCCGGCGACATCACGCGGCCGGGCAGCAATGCCGAGCTGCAGTTGGTGGACGAGCGCATCGTGGGCCACGCGCCCACGTCGAT
This sequence comes from Rhizobacter sp. P2_H2, assembly GCF_056403375.1. Taxonomy (NCBI): domain Bacteria; kingdom Pseudomonadati; phylum Pseudomonadota; class Betaproteobacteria; order Burkholderiales; family Sphaerotilaceae; genus Rhizobacter; species Rhizobacter sp. P2_H2. The sequence goes on along the minus strand of NZ_JBFUFP010000007.1, from coordinate 17,975 downwards.
CCCGGTCGCGCAGGCGGCCGCGCTGCCGCTGACCGCGATCACTGCCTGGGAGCTGCTGTTCGATCGCCTCGGTGCCACCGCCGACACCGAAGGCGCGCTGCTGATCATCGGCGCGGCCGGTGGCGTCGGCTCCATCCTCACGCAACTGGCGCGCCGGCTGACGAAGCTGACGGTGATCGGTACCGCATCGCGCCCTGAGACGCAGGCCTGGCTGCGCGAGTTGGGCGCGCACCACGTGATCGACCACCACCAGCCGCTGCTGCCGCAACTGCAGGCGGCCGGCGTGCCGCAGGTCACCGCGGTGGCCGGGCTCACGCACACACCGACGTATTACAAGCAGATCGTCGAGGCGCTCGCGCCGCAAGGCAAGCTGGCGCTGATCGACGACTTCCACGAGCCGCTCGACGTGATGGCGATGAAGCGCAAGAGCCTGTCGCTGCACTGGGAGCTGATGTTCACGCGGCCGATGATGCAGACCGCCGACATGCACAAGCAGCACGAGCTGCTCGACGAGGTGGCGCGGTTGATCGATGCCGGCCAGCTGCGCAGCACGCTGGGCGAGCACTTCGGCACGATCAACGCTGCCAACCTGAAGCGCGCCCATGCCTTCATCGAAAGCGGCAAGGCGCGCGGCAAGGTCGTGCTCGAAGGCTTCTGAAAGCACGCTGACGGCCCGGGCGGCTAGCATCGCCGGGTGCCTGAATTCCTCGCGCGGCGCCCGGCCCGCCTTGCCCTGACCCTCCTCGCCGGCGCCGCGGCCGCCGGCCTGTGCCTGCTGCTGCATACCCCGCTGCCGTGGATGATCGGCCCGCTGGTCGCGACCGCGATCGGCTGCATGACCGGCCTGCCGCTCGCCGCCGCCACGCCGCTGCGCAACGCCGGCCAGTGGGCCATCGGCACCGTGCTCGGGCTGTACTTCACGCCGCAGGTGGTGGGCATCGTCGCCAGCCACTGGGCGGTGATCCTGGCCGGCATCGCGTGGGCGCTGCTGCTCGGCGCCGGCTTCGGCGTCTACCTCGCGCGCGCCAACGCCGCGATGGCGCTCGACCGGCCGACGCTGTTCTTCGCGAGCGCGATCGGCGGCGCCTCCGAGATGGCGGTGCTCGCCGAGCGCTACGGCGGGCGCATGGACCTGGTCGCGAGCGCCCATTCGCTGCGCATCCTGCTGGTCGTGCTGACGATCCCGTTCGGCTTCCAGTTCGCCGGGCTGCACGGGCTCGACCCGACACTGCCCGGCCCGCAGGTCGTCGAGTGGCACGGGCTGCTGCAACTGATCGCGATGACGGCCGCCGGCGGCGCCTTCCTGCGCTGGCGCGGCGTCTCGAACCCGTGGGTGCTGGGCCCGCTGTTCGTCGCGTTCGGGCTCACCGCCACCGGCGTCGAGCTGTCAGCCGTGCCGAAGTGGATGACCAACCTCGGCCAGCTCTTCATCGGCGTCGCGCTCGGCACGCGCTTCACGCCGGCCTTCCTGCACACCGCGCCGCGCTGGCTGCTGAGCGTGGGGGCGGGCACGCTGGTGATGATCGCGCTGTCAGCGGGCTTTGCGCTCGGCGTCGCGCAGTTCAGCGGCCTGCACCCGGCCACCGTGCTGCTCGGCACCTCGCCGGGCGGCATCGCCGAGATGTGCCTGACGGCCAAGGTGCTGGAGCTGGGCGTGCCGGTGGTGACGGCCTTCCACGTCACGCGGATGGCCGCGGTGGTGCTGCTCGCGTCGCCGATGTTCCGCTGGTCGGCGTCGAAGGCCTGAGCCCTTTCAGGCCTTCTTCATGCGGGCGCGGAACAACTCCGGGATGCCGACCTCGCGCGGCCCCGGCACCAGCTCGAAGGCCTGCCCGGCGCGCAACGTGCCGGGCGAGCGCACCGACAGGTAGAAGCCGCACCAGGCGCTCGACGCCATCATCTTCGCGGCCTGGTTGAACCCCATCGCCGCATTGAACTTGAAGCACGGGAAGCGCGGCTCGCTGACCGCGAGTTCGCAATCGGGAAAGCGCAGCACGTCGCCGATCCACGCCTGGTCCTCGAGCATGCCGGCGAGCGTCAGGTTCTCGCCGATCGAACCGTGCGGCAGCGGCTCGTTCCAGCCGGCCGCCTGCGCCTGTGCCCGCACCGTCTGCCAGAACGGGTAGTGCTCGCTCGGGTAGGCGTACACCGCCTTGCCGAGGCCGCCATGCACGCTGAGGTCGGCCTGCTCGTCGCCGTCCAGCCCCAGGGTCTGCACCGCCACCGGGCCGTCGACCGGCTGCTTGCCGATGCCGGTGAGCACCGGCCGGCCGTCGATCAGGCGCTCGCTCGCGCGGGCGGCGTTGACGCTGAGCAGGCGCATCGTCATCGGCAGATCAGTTGGCGGCCGCGCGCCAGCCGCGCACGCTCGCCGCGACGCGGCGACCTTGCGGGCCGGACACCCAGGCCGTGAACAACTTGGCCGCCGGGTGGTTGACGCGGAACGAGCGCATCACGTGCACCTCGGTCGCCAGCAGCGGATCGCCTTCGACGACGATCGCGAGCGGCTTGGTCACGTGGCTCAGCCAGACGCCGCGCTCCACCACCGCGTACGCGTTCTGCGCCGCGGCCTGCGCGATGATCGAACTCTTCGGGTCCGCGGTCACGTACCACGGTGCGACCGGCGCCACCTTCGAGGCGCGCCACAGCGGCAACTCGGCCAGCGCCGCGCCGCTGCCGCCGTTGTTGCCGAGGAAGCGCGCCTGCGCGTTCGCGATACCCATCAGCGCGGCACCGATGTCCTTGCCGCCGAGCACGCCGGCCGGGTCCTTGGCCTTCTTGCCCTTGCCTTCGACCGGGCCGATCAGCACGTAGTCGCCGAGCGCGACGCGGTGGCGGTCGTGGGCCAGGCCCTGCTTCTCGAGCTGCATCTCGAGCTCCGGCGCGTTCGTCATCGCCATGTCGATCTCGCCGCGCTCGAGCGCCTGGATCAGCGCGGCGCTCTGGCCGCCCGACACCTGCACCGCGACACCGGTGTCGCGGCCGAAGCCCTTCTGGAAGGCCTGGCCGAGGCCGGAGTCGAGCATCGCCTGCTCGACGCCCATCAGCAGCGGATCCGCCAGCGACTTGCGCTGGGCCGCACGGGCAGTGAAGGAAGCGGCCAGGCTGCTGGCGGCCGCGAGGGAGAGGAGGAGGCGTCGTCGCATCATCCGACGATCTTAAGCGGCCGCAGAAACAGCCATGCAACAGCGAGTTCGGGCATGGCACCGTCCGGGCAGCCGCCCCGCACAACCGCCGAAAAAGTCACAACTGCTTTGCATGTTGCCATTCGCAATTTGCATGATCCCCCGGTTTGCGGCAGTTACGGCGCGATTACAGTCGTACGACAATGCCTTGCCCGGTGGAGGCATGCCGATTGCCCATCCGGCATGAAACCGCCTGTTCCTGCCGTCGTGTCCTTGCGGTATGGGGCGAGCCCCGAGGTTCGCCCGATCCCGCACTTTGACTTTGATGATTGGAGCCCACGATGAACCGACCCGCGATGGAGGGTTTGCGCCTGAACGCGCCCGCCTACGTCCGACATGCCCGGCTGATGGCCTGGGTGGCCGAGATGGCCGCGCTGACCGAAGCCCGTGACGTGCACTGGTGCGACGGCAGCACCGCCGAGTACGACAAGCTCTGCGCCCAGCTGGTGGCCGCCGGCACCTTCAAGAAGCTGAACCCCGAGCTGCGCCCCAACAGCTACCTCGCCTGCAGCAGCCCGAGCGACGTGGCGCGCGTCGAGGACCGCACCTTCATCTGCAGCGCGAAGAAGGAAGACGCCGGCCCCACCAACAACTGGATGGACCCGGCCGAGATGCGCAGCTTGCTGCAGACCGGAGACCGGGCCCTGTTCCGCGGCGCGATGAAGGGCCGCACGATGTACGTCGTGCCGTTCAGCATGGGCCCGCTCGGCTCGCCGATCGCGCACATCGGCGTCGAGCTCTCCGACAGCCCCTACGTCGCCGTCAACATGAAGATCATGACGCRCATGGGCCGGGCCGTGATCGACGTGCTGGGCACCGACGGCGAGTTCGTGCCGTGCATGCACACCGTCGGCGCGCCGCTGGAACCGGGGCAGAAGGATGTCGCATGGCCGTGCAACGCCACCAAGTACATCGTCCACTATCCCGAGACGCGTGAGATCTGGAGCTACGGCTCCGGCTACGGCGGCAACGCGCTGCTCGGCAAGAAGTGCTTCGCGCTGCGCATCGCGAGCACGATGGGCCGCGACGAGGGCTGGCTGGCCGAGCACATGCTGATCCTCGGCGTCGAGAGCCCCGAGGGAAGGAAACACCACGTCGCCGCGGCATTCCCGAGCGCCTGCGGCAAGACCAACTTCGCGATGCTGATCCCGCCGGACGGCCTGCCGGGCTGGAAGGTCACGACCATCGGCGACGACATCGCGTGGATCAAGCCGGCCGCCGACGGCCGCCTGCGCGCCATCAACCCGGAAGCCGGCTACTTCGGCGTCGCCCCCGGCACCAACGAGAAGACCAACTTCAATTGCATGGCGAGCCTGAAGCGCGACGTGATCTTCACGAACGTCGCGCTCACCGATGACGGCGACGTCTGGTGGGAAGGCATGACCGACGTCCCGCCCGCCCAACTGACCGACTGGCAAGGCCAGCGCTGGACCCCGGCGATCGCGAAGGAGACCGGCGCGAAGGCGGCGCACCCGAATGCGCGCTTCACGGTGCCGGCCACCAACAACCCGGCGCTCGACCCGGCCTGGGACGATCCCGAAGGCGTGCCGATCGACGCGATCATCGTCGGCGGCCGCCGCTCGACAACCGTGCCGCTGGTCACCGAGGCGCGCGACTGGACCGAAGGCGTCTACATGGCGGCCACGATGGGCAGCGAAACCACCGCCGCTGCGGCCGGCCAGCAGGGCGTGGTGCGCCGCGACCCGTTCGCGATGCTGCCGTTCATCGGCTACAACATGAGCGACTACTTCCAGCACTGGCTGTCGCTCGGCGCGAAGCTGCAGGCCCGCGGCGCCACGCTGCCGAAGATCTTCTGCGTGAACTGGTTCCGCAAGGGTGCCGACGGCAAGTTCGTCTGGCCGGGCTACGGCGAGAACATGCGCGTGCTGAAGTGGATGCTCGAGCGCGTCGAAGGCCGGGCCCAGGGCCGCGAGAACGTGTTCGGCGTGACACCCAGCTACCAGGACCTGAACTGGGAAGGCCTGGACTTCAGCGCGGCGCAGTACGACCAGGTGACCGGCGTCGATGCCGGCGCCTGGCGGGCCGAGCTGTCGCTGCACGACGAGCTGTTCAAGCAGCTCGCCTGGCACCTGCCGGCGGAGCTCACCGCGACCAAGGCACGCATCGAGGCCCGGCTGGCGGCCTGACGCGACCCGCGCCCCATGAAAAAAGGCCCGCTGATGCGGGCCTTTTCATTTCAGCGCGGAGCAGATCCGCGCGAAGATCTCAGACCTCGGCGTCGGCGCGATCGGCGGCGGCGCGCAGGTCGGCGGCGTAGCTCGGCTGGCCGTCGCTGTAGGCCTCGGCCAGCGAGCGCAGGCGGCTGGCGGCTTCGGCCGGGCTCTCGGCGGCGGGGCTCAGCAGGTTCGCGAGTGCCGCGGTGGCGAACGCATAAGCGTCCGAAATGCGCTGGACGAAAGCCGTCGAGGCTTGCGAGTCAGCAAAGAAAGTCGACTGGTTCATGGTGGTCTCTCTGTGTGCCGCTGCCCGTGGCAGCGGCACCGGTTCAGTTGCCGTACAGCTCTTCGTGCCGGTCGGCGGCTGCGAACAGGTCCGCAGCGAAGCCGGGGTCGGTCTTCAGATACTGGCGAGCCATCGCTCGCACGTCGGCGGCCTCACGGGCGGCCTGGTTCTCTTCCACGTTCACGCGCTCGGCGGGCTTCAGGGCGTTCAGCAGCGCGGCGAAAGCAGCGGCGAACGGCGCGGCCAGGCGCGGGGCGGTGCGTTGCTGGGGGACTTGCAGGTCCATCGTGGTCGTGGTCATCGTGTTTCCTTCGGGGTTGGGTCGCTTGTGGCGAATTCGGGGGAGGTCGATCAGCGCTGGCGAACGGAAGCCATGGAACGCAGCTGGGCTGCAAGTTCGGGCTGCGACGCTTCGTAGCGGCTGGCCAGCGCCAGCAGTTCGGGACGGGCGCGGGTCTGGCCGGCGGCTTCCAACGAGGCCCAGACGCGGCGGCCGATGCGGCCCCACACGTCGTGCGATGCCGAACCGGACGCGACGGCGCCGGTGGGCACTTGCGGGAGATTCAGGCTCATCACGGGGTTCATGGAGGGTCCTTTCAAGACTCGCGAAATCGTTTTCGACCTCGCATGCCGCAATCCTAGGGTTTACCCCAGGGGTTGGCTACTGAAAGCTGTGAATCAGTGATATACACAGCCGTGATATCCCGGTGTCGAGGAGTAGCAAACATGAATTTCCGCACACTTGACTTGAACCTGCTGCGCGTGTTTGACGCGGTGATGGCAGAGGGCAACCTGACCCGCGCCGCCGAGCGTCTGGCGCTCACTCAGCCAGCCGTCAGCAACGCCCTCAAGCGCCTGAAAGACTCTGTCGGTGAGGAACTGCTCACTCGCACATCGTTCGGGGTCAAGCCCACGCCGCGCGCCGAGCAGCTGTGGCCGGAGGTGCAGGCGGCCCTGGCGGCCCTGCGCCAGGCCTTCGCGCCGGGCGACTACGACCCGCAGAAGGATGTGGCGAACTTCCGACTCGCGATGGCCGACGCGACCGCGGCGATGCTGATGCCCTCCCTCGTTCAACAGATCGAACAGGGCCAGGCGCTGGCCAACCTGCGGGTGATCCCGCTGACGACGCGCGATCCGCGGCCGCTGCTGGAGCGCGGCGAGGTCGATTTCGCGGTCGGCTACTTTCCCGACGCGGTGGCCAACCTGGTCGCCCAGGGCAGCACGAGCCCGATCCACCATGAGCGGCTGTACGACAGCCAGTACGTCTGCGTGATGCGGCGTGGCAACCCGCTGGCCGAGGGCGAGCTGACGCTGGACCGCTTCTGCGAGGCGCACCACCTGCTGGTGAGCTTCTCCGGCCGGCCGCACGGGCTGGTCGACCAGGCGCTGACGCAGCTGCACCGCACGCGGCGCATCGTGCTGACGGTCAACCAGTTCTTCACCGCCGGCCGGGTGGTCGCCCGCAGCGACCTGCTGACGGTGCTGCCCCGCACCTTCATCAGCGCCACCGGCTACCAGGACAAGCTGGTGCAGCGGCCGATCCCGCTGCAGCTGGCCGGCATCCACGTCGAGGCGCTGTGGCACATGCGGCACGACCGGGCGAGCGCCCACCAGTGGCTGCGGGCGCGGCTGGTCGATGCGGCGCAGTCGGCCACCGAGTGACTTGACGGGCGGGCCGACTCCCGGCATCCTGCGCGAAGTGGTCTAGACCACTTCTCCGCATCCTGCTCGACACTCCCACGCCCGAAGGCCGCCGATGAACTCCACCACCGACATGAAGACCGTGGCCCATGCCGCGGCACAGGCCGCCCGCTCGGCCCCCGGCCGCGTCGTGCGCGCCCCGCGCGGCAGCACGCTGAGCTGCAAGTCGTGGCTCACCGAGGCGGCCTTCCGCATGATCCAGAACAACCTCGACCCCGAGGTGGCCGAGCGCCCGGAAGAACTCGTGGTCTACGGCGGCATCGGCCGCGCGGCGCGCGACTGGGCCTGCTTCGACCAGATCCTCGCGTCGCTGCGCGAGCTGGAAGACGACGAATCGCTGCTGATCCAGTCGGGCAAGCCGGTCGGCGTGTTCCGCACGCATCCGGATGCGCCGCGGGTGCTGCTCGCCAACTCCAACCTGGTGCCGAAGTGGGCCACCTGGGAGCATTTCAACGAGCTCGACCGCCAGGGTCTCTTCATGTACGGCCAGATGACGGCTGGTTCGTGGATCTACATCGGCACCCAGGGCATCGTGCAGGGCACCTACGAGACCTTCGCCGAAGCCGGCCGCCAGCACTTCGGCGGCACGCTGGCCGGGCGCTGGGTGCTGACGGCCGGCCTCGGCGGCATGGGCGGCGCACAGCCGCTGGCCGCCACCTTCGCCGGCGCCGTCTCGCTGAACATCGAATGCCAGCAGAGCAGCATCGACTTCCGGCTGCGCACGCGCTACCTCGACAAGCAGGCGAAGGACCTCGACGACGCGCTGGCGCTGATCCAGCAGCACACGGCCAAGCGCGAGGCGGTGTCGATCGGCCTGCTGGGCAACGCCGCCGAACTGCTGCCCGAGCTGGTGCGGCGCGCGAAGGCCGGCGGCATCCGCCCCGACATCGTCACCGACCAGACCTCGGCGCACGACCTGATCAACGGCTACCTGCCGGCCGGCTGGAGCGTCGCGCAGTGGCGCGATGCGCAGCGCGACCCGCACCAGCACGAGCGCCTGAAGCAGGCCGCCGCGCAGTCGTGTGCGGTGCACGTGCAGGCGATGCTCGATTTCCACGCGATGGGCGTGCCCACCGTCGACTACGGCAACAACATCCGCCAGGTCGCGTTCGACCAGGGCGTGAAGAACGCGTTCGACTTCCCCGGTTTCGTGCCGGCCTACATCCGCCCGCTGTTCTGCGAGGGCAAGGGGCCGTTCCGCTGGGTGGCGCTGTCGGGCGACCCGGAAGACATCCGCAAGACCGACGCGAAGATCAAGGAACTGTTCCCGCACAACGCCCACGTGCACCGCTGGCTCGACATGGCCGCCGAGCGCATCGCGTTCCAGGGCCTGCCGGCGCGCATCTGCTGGCTCGGGCTCGGCGAGCGCCATGTCGCCGGGCTCGCGTTCAACGAGATGGTGCGCAGCGGCGAGCTGAGGGCGCCGATCGTGATCGGCCGCGACCACCTCGACACCGGCTCGGTCGCGAGCCCGAACCGCGAGACCGAGGGCATGAAGGACGGCACCGATGCGGTGTCCGACTGGCCGCTGCTGAATGCGCTGTTGAATGCCTCCGGCGGCGCGACCTGGGTGTCGCTGCACCACGGCGGCGGTGTCGGCATGGGCTACTCGCAGCACGCCGGCATGGTGATCGTGGCCGATGGCACCGACGCGGCCGCGAAGCGCCTGGCGCGCGTGCTCGTCAACGACGCCGGCTCGGGCGTGATGCGCCATGCCGACGCCGGCTACGAGCTGGCGGTGCAGACGGCGCAGGCCCAGCACCTGAAGCTGCCGATGGTCGGGCGTTGATGAGCGGGCGCAGCGAGACACTGGACCTGCAGTCGCTACCCGCCGTGGCGTGGCGCAACGGCGCCGGGCTGACGCGCGAACTCGCAGTGCAGCCACGCGAAGCCACGACGGACTTCGACTGGCGCCTGAGCGTCGCCGAGGTGGAACGCGACGCGCCGTTCTCCGCCTTCCCCAGCGTCGAACGCTGCATCGTGCTGCTGCGCGGCGCCGGCATGCGGCTGCACTCGGCCGACGGCCGGCTCGACGAGCGGCTCGATCGCGCGCACGAGCCCTTCCACTTCTCCGGCGATGCTGCATTGAACGCCAGCCTGTTCGACGGCCCGTGCCGCGACTTCAACGTGATGGTGCGGCGCGGCCGCTGGCGCGCCGACGTGCGCGCGCTGCGCGGCGCCGTGCGCACCGAACCGGCCTCGGCCGGGCTGCTGCTCGCGAGCCTCGGCCGCTGGTCCGACGGCGCGCGCGGGCTGGGGCCTTTGCAGGCCTGGCTGTGGCGCGACGGCATGCCTGCGCTCGCGCTCGAATGCGCCGGTGACGCGCCGTGTGCGCTGCTGGTGCAGCTGGAGCCCGCGGCATGAGCGCGTCCGAGACCCCGACCGGATCGCTGTTCGCGCACCACGCGCTGCTGCCGCAGGGCTGGGCCGACAACGTGCTGCTGCAGTGGGACGACGCCGGCACGCTGACCTGCGTCGAGGCCGGCCTGTCGCCGCCAGCCGGCACCCGGCGCGTCGACGGCGTGCTGCTGCCCGGCCTGCCGAACCTGCATTCGCACGCGTTCCAGCGCGCCTTCGCCGGCCTCACCGAACACCGCAGCGCCGAGCAGGACAGCTTCTGGAGCTGGCGTGCGCTGATGTACGGCTTCGCGCAATCGCTGACGCCCGATGCGCTGCAGGCCATCGCGACGCAGCTCTACATCGAGATGCTGCAGGCCGGCTACACGGCGGTCTGCGAATTCCACTACGTGCACCACCAGCCCGACGGCCGCGTGCACGCCGATGCGGCTGAGATGTCGCTGCGCCTCGCGGCCGCCGCGCGCGAGGCCGGCATCGGCCTGACGATGCTGCCGGTGCTGTACCAGGCGAGCGGCTTCGGCGGCAAGCCGCCACTGGCGGAGCAGCGCCGCTTCCTGAACAGCGTCGACGGCCTGCTGTCGCTGATCGGCCGGCTGCGCCACGACGGCGTGCGCGTCGGCGCGGCGCCGCATTCGCTGCGCGCGGTGTCGCCCGAGGCGCTGCGCGACCTGCTCGGCGGCCTGCATGGCGCCGACGCCAGCGCGCCGGTGCACATCCACGTGGCCGAGCAGCAGCGCGAGGTCGACGACTGCCTCGCGTGGAGCGGACAGAGGCCGGTGCAGTGGCTGCTGGCGCATGCGGCGGTCGACGCACGCTGGTGCCTGGTGCACGCCACCCACCTCGATGCCGCCGAGCGGCGCGCGCTGGCACGCAGCGGCGCGGTGGCCGGCCTGTGCCCGAGCACCGAAGCCAACCTCGGAGACGGCGTGTTCGATGCCGAGTCCTTCATCGCCGATGGCGGGCCGTGGGGCATCGGCTCCGACAGCCACGCCTGCGTCGACGCGGCCGAGGAGCTGCGGCTGCTCGAGTACGGCCAGCGGCTGACGAAGCAGCGCCGCAACGTGCTCGCGAGCGCCGCGCACCCGCAGGTGGCCGATGCGATGTGGCTGTCGGCGGTGGCCGGCGGTGCACGCGCCAGCGGCCGCTCGATCGGCGGCCTGCGCGTGGGCCAGCAGGCCGACCTGGTGCACCTCAGCGCGTTCGACGACGCCGGCCTGAGCGCCTCGCAGCGTCTCGCGAGCCACGTGTTCGCGACGCATGGCGCCCGTGGCGTGCGCGACGTGTGGGTGGCCGGACAGCGCCGCGTGCACGAGGGGCAGCATGCAGGCGCCGGGCGCGCCGCCGAGGCCTTCATCGCCGCGCGCACCCACCTGCTGGAGAACCGATGACCGACCTGCTGCTGACCAACGCACGCATCGTCGACGGGCTGGACGAATCCTGCACGCCGTCGGCGCCGGGCTTCGTCGCGATCGCGAACGGGCGCATCGAGCGCGTCGGCCCGATGTCCGCGCTGCCGGCCGGGCTGCGGCCGCGCGCCGAACGCGATGCCGGCGGCGCCTTGCTGACGGCCGGCCTGATCGATTGCCACACCCACCTCGTCTACGCCGGCGACCGCGCGCGCGAGTTCGAGCTGCGGCTGCAGGGCGCGAGCTACGAGGAGATCGCGCGCGCCGGCGGCGGCATCCGCTCCACCGTGCGCCAGACGCGCGATGCGACGCCCGAGGCGCTGTTCGACGCCTCGGCCCGCCGGCTGCGCGAGCTGATGCGCCACGGCGTGACGACCGTCGAGATCAAGTCCGGCTACGGGCTGTCGCTCGATGCCGAGCGCAAGTGCCTGCAGGTGGCGCGCCGGCTCGGCGAGCGCTTCCCGATCGACGTGCGCACCACCTTGCTGGCCGCACACGCGCTGCCGCCGGAGTTCGAGGGCCGCGCCGATGCGTACATCGACGAGATCGTCGAGCGTCTGCTGCCGGCCATCGCGCGCGACGGCCTGGCCGATGCGGTCGATGCGTTCTGCGAGACGATCGGCTTCACGCCCGGCCAGACGCAGCGCGTGTTCGAAGCGGCGCAGCGCCATGGCCTGCCGGTCAAGCTGCACGCCGAGCAGCTGTCGAACCAGCACGGCGCTACGCTGGCGGCCGACTTCGGCGCGCTGTCGGCCGACCACCTGGAGCATGTCGACGAGGCGGGCGTGATCGCGATGGCGCGCGCCGGCACGGTCGCCGTGATGCTGCCGGGCGCGTACTACTTCCTGCGCGACACGGTGGCGCCACCGATCGCGCTGTTCCGCCGGCACCGCGTGCCGATGGCGGTGGCCACCGACTGCAACCCGGGCACCAGCCCCGGCACCCACCTGCCGCTGATGATGAACATGGCCTGCACGCTGTTCCGCATGACGCCGGCCGAGGCGCTGCTCGGTGTCACCCGTCATGCGGCGCGGGCGCTGGGCCTGGCGGCCACGCATGGCTGCATCGAGGTCGGCAAGCAGGCCGACCTGTGCCTGTGGGACGTCGATCACCCGGCCGCGCTGAGCTATGCGATCGGCGCGAGCCCGCTACGCGCCTGCTTCCACCGCGGTGTCGAGCGCGGCCTGCAGCATCCGCTGTAGCAGCGGCCGCACGCCGGCCGCGAGATCGGGACGGAAGCCGAACGGCGCCGGCTCGTCCATGTAGGTGGCGTGGCACATCTCCATCTGCAGCGCATGCACGCCGCGCGCCGGCTCGCCGTAGTGGCGCGTGATGTAGCCGCCCTTGAAGCGGCCGTTGCTGACCTGCGTGTAGTCGCGCTGCCCGGCGAGCACCGCCTCGACCGCCGCCTGCACGCGCGGTGCGCAGGCGCGCCCCTCGTCGGTGCCGAGGTTCAGGTCAGGCAGCTTGCCTTCGAAGAAGCGCGGCAGCCTGCTGGCGATCGAATGCGCATCCCACAGCACCGCCACGCCATGCAGGTCGCGCAGCCGCTCCAGCTCGCCGCGCAGCGCGACGTGGTACGGGCGCCAGAAGCGCTCGCGCCGCGCCTCGACCTCGGCCGCGTCGGGCTCCTGCCCCGCGCGGTACAGCGGCTGCTTGCGGAAGGTGTCGCGCGGCACCAGGCCGGTCGTGTCCTGCCCGGGGTAGAGGTTGGTGTCTTCAGGCGGCCGGTTCAGGTCGATCACGTAGCGCGACATCCGCGGCACCAGCGTGCTGGCGCCGATCTGCGCGACGAAGTCGTAGAGCTCCGGCAGGTGCCAGTCGGTGTCGGCGCGCAGCAGCGCCTCGGGCGTCATGCGGGCCGCGATGTCGGCAGGGATCTCCGTGCCGGCGTGCGGGAACGAGACGAGCAGCGGAACGCTGCCCCGCGTCAGTGCGTGCGTGCTGGATTCCATGGGTGCAAGTGGCCTAGACAACCGGGGAACCGAGTGTAGACTGCCCGGCACAGGGCTTGCATCATGTCCGACACCTTTCCCCTTCTCGCAGGAGCAGTGATGAATCCAGTGCGTGCCTTGGTCGGTTTGTGGGTGTCGGCGGCGATGGTCGGGCCTGCCGCGGCGCAGGAGACGCCGGTCGCGATCGCGATCTCCGGCTGGACCGGCTTCGCACCGCTGACGCTCGCGAAGGAGGCCGGCATCTACAAGAAGCACGGCCTGGACGTGTCGATCAAGAAGATCCCTCAGAAAGACCGCCACCTCGCGATCGCCTCGGGCGACGTGCAGTGCGCGGCCACCACCGTCGAGACCTGGGTGGTGTGGAATGCCAACGGCGTCGCGACCACGCAGATCTTCCAGCTCGACAAGAGCTTCGGTGCCGACGGCATGGTGGTGCGCAACCACATCGCGAAGATCTCCGACCTGAAGGGCAAGACGGTGGCCGCGTCGGCACCGGGCACCGCGCCGTACTTCGGCCTCGCGTGGATGCTGAAGAAGAACGGGCTGTCGGTGAAGGACGTGAAGGTCGTCACGCTGGAGCCGCAGGCGGCCGCGAATGCCTTCGTCGCGAACGCCGGCGACCTGGATGCCGCGATGACCTACGAGCCCTACCTGTCGACGGTGCGCGCCAAGCCCGAGGCCGGCAAGATCATCGCAACCACGCTCGACTACCCGATGGTGATGGACACCTTCGGCTGCACACCGAAGTTCCTGAAAGAGAACCCGAAGGCCGCGAAGGCGCTGGCCGACAGCTACTTCGACGCGCTGGAGATGATCCGCAACGAGCCGAAGAAGTCGTTCGAGATCATGGGCGCCGACGTGAAGCAGAGCGGCGAGGCCTTCGAGAAATCGCAGGCCTACCTGCGCTGGCAGGACCGCGCGGCGAACCAGCGCTTCTTCACCAGCGTGCTGCAGCCGTTCAGCAAGGAGGCGGCCGAGCTGCTGCTGGAGATCGGCAGCATCAAGCAGATTCCCGACCTGAAGACGCTGTCGGACACCAGCTTCATCCAGTGAAGCCGCTGCAATCGGTGGAGCCCGGGCGGCGCATCGCGCTCGGGGTCGCGTTCTTCGTGCTGTTCGTCGCCGGATGGGCGATCGCGACGCTGGGCGGCTTCGTCTCGAAGACGTTTCTCGCCGACCCGCTGACGATGGTCCGCTCGGGCTGGGACCTGCTCGCGCAGCAGGGCTTCGCGCACGACATCGGCATGACGATGTGGCGCGTGATCGGCGGCTTCGTGATCGCGGCGGTGCTCGCGTTGCCGCTGGGCATCGCAATGGGGGCGTACAAGCCGGTCGAGGCGTTCTTCGAGCCGTTCGTGTCGTTCGCGCGCTACCTGCCGGCCTCGGCCTTCATCCCGCTGCTGATCCTGTGGGCCGGCATCGGCGAGGCGCAGAAGCTCGCGGTGATCTTTCTCGGCTCGTTCTTCCAGCTGGTGCTGATGATCGCGGTCAGCGTCGGCAACACGCGGCGCGACCTGGTGGAGGCCGCCTACACGCTGGGCGCGCGCGACTGGGGCGTGGTGCGCCGCGTGCTGCTCCCCTCTGCCGCGCCGCAGGTGGCCGAGACGCTGCGTCTGGTGCTCGGCTGGGCCTGGACCTATGTGATCGTGGCCGAGCTGATCGGCGCGTCGAGCGGCATCGGCCACATGATCACCGACAGCCAGGCGCTGCTCGCAACCGACCAGATCATCTTCGGCATCATCACGATCGGCGTGATCGGGCTGGTGTCCGACCTCGGGTTCAAGCGGCTGAACCGCCGACTCTTCCGGTGGGCCGCGCTGTGAGCCGGCTGTCGATCCGCGGCGTGGGCCGCAGCTTCCCCGGTGTGCATGGCGGCACCCCGACGCTCGCGCTGCAACCGACCGACCTGGAGGTCGCCGACAACGACTTCATCACCGTGCTGGGGCCCTCGGGCTGCGGCAAGTCGACACTGCTGCGCATCGTGGCCGGCCTCGACGAGCCGAGCACCGGCCAGGTGCTGCTCGACGGCGCGCCGGTGCGCGGCCCGGGCGCCGACCGCGGCATGGTGTTCCAGAGCTACACGCTGTTCCCGTGGCTGACGGTGCGGCAGAACATCTGCTTCGGGCTGCGCGAGAAGGGCCTGCCCGACACGCAGCAGCGCGAGATCGCGCAACGCTTCATCGCGGAGGTGGGGCTCACGGGCTTCGAATCGCACTACCCGAAGCAGCTGTCGGGCGGCATGCAGCAGCGCGTCGCGCTGGCGCGGGCGCTGGCCAACGATCCGAAGATCCTGCTGCTCGACGAACCCTTCGGCGCGCTCGACCACCAGACGCGCGCGCTGATGCAGGAGCTGCTGCTGTCGATCTGGCAGCAGCACCGCAAGACGGTGCTGTTCGTCACGCACGACATCGACGAGGCGATCTTCATGGGCAACCGCTGTGCGGTGTTCAGCGCGCGGCCGGGCCGCATCAAGACCGAGCTGGCGATCGACCTGCCGTACCCGCGGCACTACACGGTGAAGACGACGCCGCGGTTCTCGGAGCTGAAGGCGCAGCTGACGGAGGACATCCGGGCCGAGAGCATCAAGGCGGCCGCGATGGCCCCGTAAGCCCGGATGCCGGTCAAAAGTAGGCCGTTGCGTGGCGAAGCACGCCGTATCGGTCTATTTTTAGGCCGACATCGACCCGGCATGCTCCAGCATGTCGACAGCCGCCTCGATGTCCGGCGCCATCAGCCGGTCTTCCTTCAGGAACGGCACCCGCTCGCGCAGCCGCGCATGCAGGCACTCCAGCGCCGGCGACGAGCGCAGCGGCCGGTGGAAATCGAGCGCCTGGGCCGAGGCCAGCCATTCGATCGCGACGATGCCGGCGGTGTTGTCCAGCATCTGGTGCAGGCGCCGCGCGGCGTAGGTCGCCATCGACACATGGTCTTCCTGGTTCGCCGAAGTGGGCAGCGAGTCGACGCTGGCCGGGTGCGCGAGCGACTTGTTCTCGGAGGCGAGCGCCGCCGCCGTCACCTGCGCGATCATGAAGCCGGAGTTCAGCCCGCCGTTCTCGACCAGGAAGGCCGGCAGCCCCGAGATGCCCGGGTCCATCAGCATCGCGGTGCGGCGCTCGGACAGCGCGCCGATCTCGGCGATCGCCAGCGCCAGGTTGTCGGCCGCGAAGGCCACCGGCTCCGCATGGAAGTTGCCGCCCGACAGCGCCTCCAGCGTGTCGGCGAACACCAGCGGGTTGTCGGAGACGCCGTTCGCCTCGGTCAGCAGCACGTTCCACGCATGCTGCATCTGGTCGAGGCAGGCGCCCATCACCTGCGGCTGGCAGCGCAGGCAGTACGGGTCCTGCACCTTGTCGCAATCGAGGTGCGACTGGCGCAGCGCGCTGCCGGCCAGCCAGCTGCGGAAACTTGCCGCCACCTTGCGCTGCCCGGGCTGGCCGCGCACCTTGTGGATGCGGTCGTCGAACGGCGTGTCGGCGCCCTTGGCCGCATCGACCRTCATCGCACCGATGCCGATCGCCGCATCGAAGATGCGCTCGAGCCGCTGCACCGCGACGAGCGCGAGCGCGGTCGACGCCTGCGTGCCGTTCAGCAGCGCGAGGCCCTCCTTCGGGCCGAGCACCAGCGGCTCGATGCCGGCGCGTGCGAGCGCCTGCAGTGCGGGCACCCGCTTGCCGTCGACGAAGGCCTCGCCGATGCCGATCAGCACGCCGCTCAGGTGGGCCAGCGGTGCGAGGTCGCCCGACGCGCCGACCGAGCCCTTCTCCGGCACCACCGGCAGCACATCGGCCGCCAGCAGCGCGAGCAGCGCATCGATCACCTGCGGCCGCACGCCCGACACGCCGTGCGCGAGGCTGGCGGCCTTCAGCAGCAGCATCAGCCGCACCACCGGCGCCGCCATCGGCGCACCGATCCCGGCGCTGTGCGACAGCACCAGGTTCTTCTGCAGCTGCGCCAGCTGGTCGTCGGGGATGCGCGTCTGCGCCAATTTGCCGAAGCCGGTGTTGATGCCGTAGACCGGCTCGTGGCGCGACATCAGCGTCGCGACCGCCTGCACGCTCGCCTCGATGCCAGCCCGCGCCGACGGTGCGATCGTGAAGCGGGCCCCGCCGGCGGCCGCATCGAGCAGCATCGCCTTGTCGAGCTGGCCGGGGGTGATCAGGTGCGCAGGCGTCGTCATGGGGGTCCTCGCTGGCGCGGCGGCGGGCCGCAAAGTGGTCTAGACAACTTTAGCACAGGGGTAAGATCGGCCCCATGAAATCCGGCGACAAGACGCTGCCCTACGAAGCAGTCAAGCACTCGATCCGACACCGCATCGCCGAGGGCGGCTGGCAGCCGGGCGTGCGATTGCCGTCGGAACGCGAGCTGGTGCAGGAGTTCGGCTGCGCGCGCATGACGGTGCACCGCGCGTTGCGCGAGCTGGAAGACGAGGGCCTGATCGAGCGCCGCCAGGGTTCGGGCTCGTACGTGGCCGAGCTGCACCCGATCTCCAACCTGCTGCAGGTGCGCGACATCCACGACGAGATCGTCGAGCGCGGCCACCGGCATACGACGCGGGTGTGCGGCGTCGAGCGCGTGAAGGCGGGCGCCGAGATCGCCACCGCGATGCGCCTGCGCAAGGGCGCGGCGGTGATCCGCTGCCGGCTGGTGCACCTGGAGAACGGCGTGCCGATCCAGTATGAAGACCGGCACGTCAACCCGGCCCTCGCGCCCGACCTGCTGGCGCAGGACTTCACGCAGGTCACGCCGTCGCACGTGCTGTTCGAGCACGCGCCGCTGACCGAGGCCGAGCAGGTGGTCGAGGCGGTGCTCGCGACCGACGAACAGGCGCGTCTGCTCGACGTGCTGCCCGGCAGCGCGCTGCTGCAGGTGTCGCGGCGCACGCTGTCGCAGGGCATCGTCGCGTCGGT
>NZ_JBFUFP010000006.1:0-40480 GCF_056403375.1 Rhizobacter sp. P2_H2 | reverse complement strand
CAGCTGGTGGCCGTCACCGAGCTGCTCGACGACAACATCGCGGCCGTTCGCTCGCGCCTGCTGCAATTGGCGCCGCTCGAGCGCGGCAGCGAGTTCAGCACCGTCTGGCGTGAACTCAACCAGGTGTTCGACACGGCGCGCGGCCGCGACCTGCGCGAGCTCGTCAACGGCGCGATCGAACGCCAGCGCATCGTGGTGCCGGCCGCGCGTGCGGCCACCGTGCACGGGCTGGACATGCTGCGGCTGCAAGGTGGCGCGATGGTGCTGGTCACGCTGGCCGTGGCGGTGCTGCTGGCGCTGCACCTGGGCCGGCGGCTGCAGCGCCCGCTCGACCGCCTGCTGGGCGGCATCCAGGCCCTGCAGGCCAGCGACCTGGGGCACCGCGTCGCGATCGGCTCGGGCGACGAGTTCGACCGCCTGGCCGGGCACTTCAACGCGATGGCGGCCGAGCTGCAGCAACACCGCAGCGAGGCCGATGCGGCGCGCCACCGGCTGGAGGATGCGGTGCAGGCGCGCACCCTGGAACTCAGCACGGCGCACGAGGCCTTGCAGCACATCGATGCGCGCCGCCGCCAGCTGTTCGCCGACCTGGGCCACGAGCTGCGCACGCCGGCCACCGCGATCCGCGGCGAGGCCGAGATCGCGCTGCGCGGCACCGACAAGCCGGTGGCCGAGTACAAGCAGAGCCTGTCGCGCATCGTCGGTGGCGTGAAGCAGCTGGCCGGCGTCATCGACGACCTGCTGCTGATCGCGCGCGCCGAGGCCGACCAGCTGGCGATGCGCTTCGATGCGGTCGACGTGCCGGCGCTGCTCGGCGACGCGGCCGAGCAGGCCGAGGCGCTCGGCGCGCAGCACGAGGTGAGCGTGCAGCTCGATGCGCCGCCGCAGGATGCGTCCGGCCCCGCCAGCGTGCACGCCGACGCCGACCGCCTGCGCCAGGCCGTGGTGATCGCGCTCGACAATGCGGTCCGCTACTCGCGGCGCGGTGGCACGGTGCGCCTGGGTTGGCAGGTGCGCGGCGACCGCATGGAGATCATCGTGAAGGACGACGGCATCGGCATCGAGGCCGAGGAGTTGCCGCTCGTGTTCGAGCGCTTCGTGCGCGGCCGCCGGGCGCGTGCCCACCGGCCGGACGGCACCGGCATCGGGCTGTCGATCGCGCAGGCCATCGTGCGCGCGCACCGCGGCGAGATCCGCCTCGACAGCCGCCTCGACGAAGGCACCACCGTGCGCATCGAGCTGCCGTGCCGGCGGGAGCAGGCGGCATGATGAACCTGCTGGTGGTCGAGGACGACGTGCGGGTCGCCGATTTCCTGGTGCGCGGCCTGCAGGCCGAAGGCTATGCCGTGCAGCTCGCCCGCACCGGGCCGCAGGGGCTGGCGCTGACGCGCAGCAGCGCGCCCGCGCTGCTGGTCCTGGACCTGATGCTGCCCGGCCTGAGCGGGCTGGAGCTGTGCCAGACGCTGCGCGCCGAGGGCTGCCACGTGCCGATGCTGATGCTCACCGCGCTGGGCAGCCTCGAGGACAAGGTGAACGGCCTGCGCCTCGGTGCAGACGACTACCTCACCAAGCCCTTCGCGTTCGAGGAACTGCTGGCGCGCATCGAGGCGCTGCTGCGGCGCGGCCGCGAGCAGCGCCCGCGCGCCGGCAGCCTGCAGGTGGCCGACCTGGTGCTGGACCGCGAAAGCATGCAGGCGAGCCGGGCCGGCAGGCCGATCGCGCTGACGGCCCGCGAGCTCGCGTTCCTCGAGCTGCTGATGAGCGCGCCGGGGCGCGTGTACAGCCGCGAACGCATCCTCTCCAACGTCTGGGGCACGAACGAGGATCCGCTGACCAACGTGGTCGACGTCTACGTGCGCCGCCTGCGCGCCAAGGTGGACGAAGGCCATGCGCTGGCACTGATCAAGACGGTGCGCGGGCTCGGCTACCGGCTCGACGCGCAGCCCGGCTGACGGCGCGCCGCCGTTCATCCGGCGTTCATGTGGGCGTCAGCAGCCGTTCATCGCGCTGCACGGGTCCCGTTCATGTGGCGCTCGAACAATGGCAGCCATGCATCGCGACGCGGTGCAGCGCCGCCGAGGCGGTGTCATCCAACCAGACGAGGACCCTTCATGAACCTGCTGCGTGCAGCTCTCCTTCCCGCGATCGGATTCAGCCTGTCGACCGCTGCCCTGGCGCAGGCGCCGTCCACCCAGGCCTGCCAACCCACCGATGACAAGCAGATCGCGGCCCTGTTCGACCGCTGGAACGATTCGCTGCGCACGCTCGATCCGGACAAGGTCGTCGCGAACTATGCGAGCGACGGCGTGCTGCTGCCCACCGTGTCGGACATGCCGCGCACCAACCCGGCCGAGATCCGCGACTACTTCGTCAAGTTCCTGAAGAGCACGCCGCAGGGCAGGATCGATCGCCGCATCATCAAGATCGGCTGCAACGTCGCGCAGGACGTCGGCACCTACACCTTCACGCTGAAGGGCGGCAAGAAGGTGCATGCCCGCTACACCTACGTCTACGAGTGGCAGAACGGCAGCTGGCTGATCGCGCACCACCATTCGTCGGCGATGCCGGAGGCGGGCGCGGGCAAGTAACGGCCGGCCGTCAGGCGGCCAGCGGCAGCGACAGCGTCGCGATCGCGCCGCCGGCCGCGGCGTTCTTCAGCGTGATGCGCCCTTCGTGCAGCTCGGCGATCTCGCTGACGAACGACAGCCCGAGCCCGGTGCTCTTCTTGCGCGAATGCGGCCGCGCGAGCGAATAGAACTTCTCGAACACCTTCGATTCGGCGTAGTCGGGAATGCCGGGGCCGCTGTCCTGCACGCGCAGGTCGACGCTGCGGCGGTTGATCTGCAGCGACAGCCGCACCGTGCCGCCCTCGGGCGAGAAATCGAGCGCGTTGTCGAGCAGGTTCGACAGCGCGCGCTGCAGCAGGAAGGCATCGCCGTCGACGCTCGCGTCGGATCCGTCCTCGACCACGATCTTCAGCTTGCGCGTGGCCGCCGCGGCCTGCGCGCTCGCGGCCGCCTCGTTCACCAGCGGGCGCAACGCGACCGGCGCGCGCTGCTCCAGGCTGCGCCGCGACTCCAGCGCGGTCAGCTCCATCATCCGGTCGACCAGCTCCTGGATGCGGTGCGTCTCGCGCGCGATGTTGGCGATGAAGCGCGCGCGGTCGGCATCGGGCATCGGCTCCTGCAGCAGCTCGGCCGCGCCGCGGATCGCCGACAGCGGGCTCTTCACCTCGTGCGTCAGCGTCTGCACGTAGTCGGCCACGTAGTTGCGCCCGGCCAGCGCGTCGCGCATCTCGTCGTAGGCGGCGCCGATCGCGCCGAGTGCGCGCCGGCCGAGCCGCGGCAGGCTGAAGCTGCGCTGCGCGCGCACATAGCGCACATAGTCGGCGATCAGCCCGAACGGCCGCACCAGCCACACCGAGACGATCACCACCAGCAGCAGCACCGCGACCACCGAGGTCACGCCGACCAGCAGCGTCTTGCGCCGCGCTGCATCGACGAACTGCCCGAAGCTCTGCACCGGCTTGCCGACACTGACCGCGCCGATGATCTCGTTGCGCGCGCGCACCGGGGCGGCGACGTACATCACCGCGGTGCGGTTGTCGTTGTCGATGTCGGGCGTGGTGCGCGCACCGTACTCGCCCTGCAGCGCGCGCCACACGTCGTGCCACTGCGCGTAGTCCTCGCCGAGGTGGCGCTGCGTCGAGTCGTAGACCACCTTGCCGGCGCGGTCGGTGACGATCAGGCGCAGCTCCACGCGCGTCTTCTCGAAGCCGAAGATGTCGGCCTTGAAGCGCCGCGCATACAGCGACTCGAACACCGGCGCGAGGGTCTGGGCGCGCAGCGTGCCGTCGGCCGACGAGGCTTCCAGCGTCGCGGCGATCAGGTGCGCCGTCTCGACCAGCGACTCCTCGGCCGACTCGCGGTAGCGCGGGTCGATGTCGCCGAGCAGGCGGTACATCAGCACGCCGACGCCGAACGCGTAGGCGAGCAGGATGCCGACGAAGATCCGCGTCCGCTTCGAGATGTCAGCTCTCCGGCTTGGTGGCCGGCAGGTCTTCCGCCAAGGCGTAGCCGGTGCCGCGGTGCGTCTTGATCGGCTCCAGCCCCGGCGCGACGAGCTTCATCTTCGCGCGCAGCGTCTTCACGTGCGCGTCGACCGTGCGGTCGAGGCTCTCGGTGGMGTCGTCCCACACGCGCTCGAGCAGCGTGTCGCGCGAGAACACATGGCCCGGGCGCGAGACCAGCGTCTTCAGCAGGCCGTACTCGTAGCGCGACAGCTCGAGCAGCTGGCCGTAGAAGCGGATCTGCCGCCGCCCGTCGTCGACCGCGATCGGCAGCACCGGTGCGGCTGCAGCGGCCGGCGGCGCGGCTGCCGGCTTCGCCGCGCGGCGCAGCACCGTGCGAATGCGCGCCACCAGCTCGCGCGGCGAGAACGGCTTGGCGACATAGTCGTCCGCGCCCAGCTCGAGCCCGACCACGCGGTCGATCTCGTCGCTGCGCGCGGTCAGGAACACCACCGGCACGTCGGCCAGCGCGCGGATGCGCTTGAACACCTCGAAGCCGCTCGCGTCGGGCAGGCCGACGTCGAGGATCACCAATGCGGGCGGCTGGGCCTGCACCTGCGCAACGGCCTCCTCGCCGGTCGCCACCCAGGCCGGCTCGAAGCCGTCGGTGCGCAGCGCGTACTGCAGCGTGTCGGCGATGCCGGGTTCGTCCTCGACGATCAGGATGCGCGGCTTCATTCGGTCGGCAGGAAGCCTTCGATCGACAGGTAGCGCTCGCCGGTGTCGTAGTTGAAGCCGAGCACCGTCGCGCCGGCCGCCAGCTCGGGCAGCTTCTGCGCGATCGCGGCCAGCGTCGCACCCGACGAGATGCCCACCAGCAGGCCTTCCTCGCGCGCGGCGCGGCGGGCCATCTCCTTCGCGGCCTCGGGGTCGACCTGGATCACGCCGTCCAGCAGGTCGACGTGCAGGTTCTTCGGGATGAAGCCGGCGCCGATGCCCTGGATCGGGTGCGGGCCCGGCTTGCCGCCGCTGATCACCGGCGACAGTGTCGGCTCGACCGCGAACACCTTCAGCTTCGGCCAGCGCGCCTTCAGCACCTTCGCGCAGCCGGTGATGTGGCCGCCGGTGCCCACGCCGGTGATCAGCGCATCGATGCCGCTCGGGAAATCGGCGGCGATCTCCTCGGCGGTGGTGCGCACGTGGATGTCGATGTTGGCCGGGTTGTCGAACTGCTGCGGCATCCAGGCGCCGGGCGTCTCGGCCACCAGCTCGTTGGCGCGCGCGATCGAGCCGTTCATGCCCTTCTCGCGCGGCGTCAGCACGAAGGTCGCGCCGTAGGCCAGGATCAGGCGGCGGCGCTCGACGCTCATGCTCTCGGGCATCACCAGCACCAGCTTGTAGCCCTTCACCGCGGCGACCATCGCGAGGCCCACGCCGGTGTTGCCCGAGGTCGGCTCGATGATCGTGCTGCCCGGCTTCAGCGCGCCGCTCGCCTCGGCCGCCTCGACCATCGCGAGCGCGATGCGGTCCTTGATGGAGCCGCCCGGGTTGGAGCGCTCGCTCTTCACATAGACCTGGTGCGTGCCGCCGAACAGGCGGTTGATGCGGATGTGCGGCGTGTTGCCGACCGTCTGCAGGACATTCGATGCGAGCATGGATACCTCCGTCGTTGGACCGCAAATTATGGGCGCGATAATTCGCCGATGTACGCCGCCCTCCAGAACGACACCTTCCTGCGCGCGTGCCTGCGCCAGCCCACCGACCACACGCCCGTCTGGCTGATGCGCCAGGCCGGCCGCTACCTGCCGGAGTACCGCGCCACGCGCGCCAGGGCCGGCAGCTTCATGGGCCTTGCCACCAACACCGGCTACGCCACCGAGGTCACGCTGCAGCCGCTCGAACGCTATGCGCTGGATGCAGCCATCCTGTTCAGCGATATCCTGACCGTGCCGGACGCGATGGGTCTGGGCCTGAGCTTCGCGCTCGGCGAGGGGCCGAAGTTCGCGTCGCCGGTGCGCGACGAGGCCGCCGTCGACCGGCTGGCCGTGCCCGACATGGACAAGCTGCGCTACGTGTTCGACGCGGTCACCTCGATCCGCCGCGCACTGAACGGCCGGGTGCCGCTGATCGGCTTCTCGGGCAGCCCGTGGACGCTCGCCTGCTACATGGTCGAGGGCGCCGGCTCCGACGACTACCGCCTCGTGAAGACGATGCTGTACGGCCGCCCCGACCTGATGCACCGCATGCTCTCGATCAATGCCGATGCGGTCGCGCTGTACCTGAACACGCAGATCGAGGCCGGCGCGCAGGCGGTGATGATCTTCGACAGCTGGGGCGGCGTGCTGGCCGACGGCGCGTTCCAGGCCTTCAGCCTCGCCTACACGCAGCGCGTGCTGAGCCAGCTGAAGAAGGAGCACGACGGCCAGCGCATCCCGCACATCGTGTTCACGAAGGGCGGCGGCCTGTGGCTCGAGGAGATCGCCGGCAGCGGCGCCGACGTGGTCGGCCTCGACTGGACCGTCAACCTCGGCCAGGCGCGCCAGCGCATCGGCGGCCGCGTCGCGCTGCAGGGCAACCTCGACCCGAACGTGCTGTTCGCGCCGCCGGCGCAGATCCGCGCCGAGGTCGAGCGCACGCTGCAAAGCTATGGCAGCGACCGCACCGGCCACATCTTCAACCTGGGCCACGGCATCAGCCAGTACACGCCGCCGGAGCATGTGTCGGTGCTGGTCGATGCGGTGCACGAGGCCTCCAGGCGCTGAATTGCGGTTACAAAGCCAGGGTCTTCTGGGGGGAGTGATTTCCCCAGGTACGTTTGCACAGTGCTTGACTTATCCCCAAAACGCTGAATGTGACGAATGGCCGCTCTTGCATCAACGAAGGTCACTGCCGGATCGGGGTGCACGCGCTAAGTTGTTGATTTCATTGGCAGTGAAAACTGCCGCGAAAGTGAGCAACGCAAGCCGAGGCCAAGCAGATCAAGAACTTAGCGCAGCTCTCTGCAGGTTTCCCACAAAGTTATCCACAGAACGCGGGGAAAGCTCCAAAACGCTTTGTGTATCAGCGACTTAGATGGAATTCCTGTGGGGCCCTCTAGCTTTGACCGATAACTCGCCCCCGCCGGCCACCAACCTGGCCACCGCCTTGCCGGTGGCGGTCGAAACCCCGCAACACAGCGGGCTGCAGGGCACGCTCGACTACACAAGCGAGCGCCTGCTCTCACCAGGAACGTTGGTGCGCGTGCCCTTGGGGCGGCGCGAGGTGCCCGGCATCGTCTGGCCGGGCGAGGCCAGCAGCGAGCCGACGCTGGCGCTGAAGCCGATCGCGCAGGTGCTGGACGCGTTGCCGCCGCTGAGCACCCGCTGGTGCGAGCTGGTCGGCTTCGCGGCGGCGTACTACCAGCGCAGCGTCGGCGAGATGGCGCTGGCGGTGCTGCCGCCCGAGTTGCGCAAGCTCGACAACGACCAGCTCGCGAACCGCGTCGCGCGCCTGCGCAAGGCGCTTGCCGCGGAACCCGTGCCGGCGGCCGCTGCGCCGGCCGCGCCCGAGCTGAGCGCCGATCAGGCCGCGGTGCTGGAGCAACTGCAGGCGCTGCACATGCCGGGCGCGGCGCCGGTCGTGCTGCTRCACGGCCTGACCGGCAGCGGCAAGACCGAGGTCTACCTGCGCGCCGCGGAGCGGGCGCTCGCCGCCGGCCAGCAGGTGCTGGTGCTGGTGCCCGAGATCAACCTGACGCCGCAGCTGGAGGCCCGCTTCGCCGAGCGCTTCGGCAGCGGGCCGGCGCCGCGGCGCATCGTCTCGCTGCACAGCGGCCTGACGCCGGCGCAACGGCTCAAGCACTGGCTCGCGGCGCACCTCGGGCTGGCCGACCTGGTGCTGGGCACGCGGCTCGCGGTGTTCGCGCCGCTGCCGCGCCTCGGCCTGATCGTCGTCGACGAGGAGCACGACCCGTCCTACAAGCAGCAGGAAGGCGCGCGCTACTCGGCGCGCGACCTCGCGGTGTACCGCGGCAAGCTCGAAGGCGCCTGCGTGGTGCTCGGCTCGGCCACGCCGTCGATCGAGAGCTGGCAGCGCGCCGACCAGGGCCGCTACGTGCGGCTGACGATGGGGCAGCGCATCGGCGGCGGCGCGCTGCCGGCGGTGCGGCTGGTCGACATGAACCTGCTGCCCAAGATCAAGGGCATCAGCACCGCGCTGTCGCCGCAGCTGGTGGCGGCGCTCGGCAAGCGGCTCGAGCGCGGCGAGCAGAGCATGCTGTTCCTGAACCGGCGCGGCTATGCGCCGGTGCTGCACTGCGGCGAATGCGGCTGGAAGAGCGGCTGCCCGAACTGCAGCGCCTTCCGCGTGTTCCACCGCGTCGACCGCACGCTGCGCTGCCACCACTGCAGCCTGACGCAGCCGGTGCCGCGCGCCTGCCCCGATTGCGGCAACCTCGACATCGCGCCGATGGGCCGCGGCACCGAGCGGCTGGAGGAGCAGCTCGCGCAGGCCTTGCCCGGCGCGCGCATCGCGCGCATCGATGCCGACTCGACGAAGCTGAAGGGTTCGCTCGAGGCGCAGCTGTCGGCGGTGCACGACGGCAACGTCGACGTGCTGGTCGGCACGCAGATGGTGGCCAAGGGGCACGACTTCCGGCGCATCACGCTGGTGGCGGCGGTCGACCCCGACAGCGCGCTGTTCAGCAGCGATTTCCGGGCGCCGGAGCGGGTGTTCTCGCTGCTGATGCAGGCCGCGGGGCGGGCCGGGCGCGATGCGGCGCAATCGGGCGCGAGCGAGATGTGGGTGCAGACCTGGCACCCGCAGCATGCGCTGTACCAGGCGCTGCGCACGCACGACTACGCGGCCTTCGCGGCGCAGCAGCTGAAGGAGCGCGAGATGGCGGGGCTGCCGCCGTTCACGCACCTGGCGCTGCTGCGGGCCGAGGCGCGCACGCCGCAGGCGGCGCGCGATTTCCTGCAGGCGGCGGCGGACTTGGCGAACCAGTTCGAAGGCGCCGACCAGCTGCTGATCTACCCGCCGGTGCCGACCAGCATCGCGCGCGTCGCGAACGTCGAGCGCATGCAGATGCTGATGGAGGGGCCGTCGCGCGGCGTGCTGCAGCGGGTGCTGAGCGCGTGGGTCGCGAGCCTGCCGTCACTGCGCGGCGAGCACAAGGGCGTGCTGCGCTGGGCGCTGGACGTGGACCCGCTGGCGATCTGAGGCGATCTAGGGCGACTTCTTCGCGGGCGGCTCGAAGCGCTGCGAGGGCTTCGCGGCCTTCGCATACAGCCCCTCGACGCGCGGCAGGTTGGCCTCGATGTCGCGGATGCGGGTCGGGCCCGACGGGTGGGTCGACAGGAACTGCGGCGGCGCGCCCTTGCTGGCCTGCGCCATCTTGTTCCACAGGCTGACGCCGGCCCGCGGGTCGTAGCCGGCGCGCGCGGCCAGCTCCATGCCGACGAGGTCGGCCTCGGACTCATCCTCGCGGCCGAACTTCAGCGTCAGCAGCTGGCCGCCCATGTCGGCCACCGAGCGGCCGAGGCTGCCGAGCCCGAGGATCGCGGCGCCGAGCCCGATCGCCCCCTGCGTCGCCATGTTCTTGCCCATGCGCTCGCGGGCGTGCTCGCGCAGCGCATGCGCGACCTCGTGGCCCATCACCATCGCGACCTCGTCGTCGGTCAGCTGCAGCTGCTCGAGGATGCCGGTGTAGAACGCGATCTTGCCGCCGGGCATGCAGAACGCGTTGACCTGCTTCGAGCCGATCAGGATGACCTCCCACTTCCAGCGGCTCGCCCGCTCGTTCCACTCGGAACTGAACGGGATGATGCGCTGCGAGATCGCGCGCAGCCGCACCACCTGCGGGTGGCTGTCGGGGCCGAGCGCGCGCTGCGCCGCGGCCTGCTGCTTCAACTGCGCGTACTGCTGTGCGGCGGCCTGCTCGATCTGGTCGGCCGACACCAGCTTCGTGAAGCGCGATTCGCTGCCCACGTCGACGCCGTCGCGGGCCCAGGCCGGCACGGCCAGCGTCGCGCCGGCGGCGGCCAGCGTCGCGGCGAAGCGGCGGCGGGCGTGGAAGGCGCAGCCGCAGGTGATCGAGGGCAGGTCGGCGTCGTGGTTCATGGCAGGTTCAGACTGGCAGATGGGGTTGCGGTTCCCGGACTCAATCATCGGCCGGAAGCTGTGTCGGATCGACCTCGAGCGCCTGCACCGGCGCGCGCAGCCACACGAGCATCAGCAACGCCGGCAGCGCGAGCACGGTGGACAGCAGGAAGAAGGTCGGCCAGCCGATCGTCTCGGCGGTGACGCCGGCCACCGGCCCGACCCAGACGCGCCCGACCGACGCGAACGCGCTCAGCAGCGCGTACTGCGTCGCGGTGAAGCGCTGGTTGCACAAGCTCATCAGGAACGCGACGAACGCGGTCGTGCCCATGCCGCCGGTGATGTTCTCGAGCGCGATCACCATCAGCAGCCCGCCGTCGACCGGCGTCACCTGCTTCAGCCAGACGATGGTCCAGTCGAAGGCCGGGATCGTGACCCCCGGCAGCAGCCCGTGGCCGTGGCCGGCGAGCCACCAGAAGCCGAGGTTGCTGAGCATCTGCAGCACCCCGAACAGCAGCAGCGCGCGCCACAGCCCGAGCTTGAGCATCAGCGCGCCGCCGAGCAGCGCACCGCCGATCGTCAGCCACAGGCCGATCAGCTTGTTCGCGACGCCGACCTCGGCCGGGCCGAACTGCATCGCCTTCAGCAGGAACGGCGTCATCAGCGAGCCGGCGAACGCATCGCCCAGCTTGTAGAGCACGATGAACGCGAGGAAGGCGCCGGCGCCCGGCTGCGCGAAGTAGCTGCGCAAGCCCCCGAGCAGCGTCTCGAAGCGGGCCGCGCGCGCCGCCCAGGCGGCCAGCGGCAGCGTGAACGCGATGCCCAGCAGCAGCGCGAGCAGCTCGGTCCAGCGCTGTTGCAGCGCGGCCGGCAGGCTGCTGCCGGCCCACCACGGCGACAGCAGCGCCGCGGCGATCGGCGGCCCGAAGCGTTCGCTCAGCACGAAGCCGAGCGCGACCGCGCACAGCACTGCGCCGAAGCCGATCACGTCCTGCCGCGCGACCGACGACGGCCGCAGCGCCAGCGGCAAGCGGGGCAGCGCGACCGCCGACAGCACCGCGGCGCCGACCATCAGCCCGGCCATCACGCGGTAGACGTCGGGCCACGACCAGCCGCCGCCCTGCGTCGGATCGACCCAGATCAGCGCGACGCCGCCCGACAGGATCATCGCGAGCCGGTAGCCGAGCACGTAGAGCGACGAGCCCAGGCCGCGTTCGCGGGCCGGCAGCAGGTCGGTGCGGTAGGCGTCGACGACCACGTCCTGCGAGGCCGAGACGAAGGCGACCAGCACCGCCAGCAGCGCGAAGCTGCGCGTCGCGCTGCCGGGCGAGGTGGCGGCCATCAGCAGCAAGGCACCGGCGAGCGCCAGCTGCGTCAGCACCAGCCAGCCGCGGCGCCGGCCGAGCCAGGGCAGCTCGAAGCGGTCCATCAGCGGCGCCCACAGGAACTTGAAGGTGTAGGGCAGGCCGACCAGGCTGAGGAAGCCGATGGTCGCCATGTCGATGCCCTCGACGCTGAGCCAGGCCTGCATCGCCTGGCCGGTCAGCGCGAGCGGCAGGCCGGACGCGAAGCCGAGCACGCTGACGACCAGCAGCCGGAAGGCGACGGTCGCCCGGGAGGACGGCAGCGCGGGCGCAGGCTGCACGGGGACGGAATCGGACATCGCCCGATTCTAGAGAGTGAGTGACGGCCGTTACTTTGGCGCGTTGGCGGCGGGCTGCTGCCGGTAGATGGCCTCGGCCAGCGCCAGCAGCTGCTCGCGCGGCAGGCTGCCGGCCAGCGCGTAGCCGGTGCCGGCCTCGACCCAGTAGAAGAGGTTCACGTCGCCGTCGCGCTCGAAGCGGAACGCGGCCGGCGCGGCCTCGTCGGGTTTGCGCAGGTAGACGGTGACGCGGGCCGTGCCGCCGCTGGCCTGGTACATCAGCTGCGCACCGGGCCCGGCGCCGGCCCCGTCGGGCAGCAGCCGCCCGCCGACCAGCTCGTAGCCCTGCTCGCGCAGGTCGAACAGCTTGACCGGCACGTTCAGGCGCCGCGTCAGCCAGCGCGACAGGTGTTCTTCCTGGGCGCGGCTTTCCTCGGCGGTCTTGCCGGCCACCGCGACCTCGACCGGGTGGCGCTGCTCGGGCACGTAGACGCTGTGCGCAAGTGCTGCGCGCTGCACCCAGCCACCGGCCGGCGCCTGGGCGACGAGCGTGCGCGCCGGCTGCACCCGCCACATCGCGCCGGCGCCGATCAAGCCGCCGAGCGCGAAGATCGCGAGCGCCGCCGCCCACTGGCCGCGGCCGTGCCACCCCGGGGTGGCTGCCTCGGGCGCGTGCTGCCACACGAGCTGCTGCAGCCGTTCCGGCACCGGCTCGGTCGCCGCGGGCGCCAGGCGGGCGCGCAGCGCATCGCGGTCGGCGGCCCACAGCCGCACGCGCGCGGCCTCTTCGGGGTTGGCCTGCAGCCAGGCATCGACCTCGGCGCGGCGCTCGGGCGGCAGTTCGCCGTCGAGCCACGCGCTCAGCGTGTCGTCGCGTTCGTCGGGGGAGGAGAAGAGGGGGGCGGGCATCATCGACATCCGGTTCAGACCACGCGTCGAAGCGGCTGCGCCGACGGCACCGGCGCGCGGCCGTCGAGCAGCGCGCGCAGCGCGGCGCGCCCGCGCGAGATGCGCGACATCACGGTGCCGATCGGGATGCGCAGCACCTCGGCGCATTCGGCATAGGACAGTTCCTCGACCGTCACCAGCAGCAGCGGCTCGCGCTGCTCGATGGACAGGCGCTGCAGCGCGGCGACCAGGTCCATGCGCAGGCCGACGTCGGCACCGGGGTCGCTGCCGCGCAGGTCCTGCTCGGCCTGCAGCTCGTGCGGATCCATGATCGACAGGCGCCCGCTGCGGCGCAGCGTGTCCATGTGGGCGTTGTGCGCGATGCTGATGACCCACACCAGGATGTCGCGCTGCTGGTCGAACTGGTGCCAGTGCGACAGCGCGCGCTCCAGCGCGGTCTGCACCAGGTCGTCGGCCGCGGCGGCATCGATCAGCAGCGAGCGCGCATAGCGCCGCAGCCGCGGGATCGTGCCGAGGAGCTGCTGGCGGAAGGTGATGGGAACGCTCACCTGATGTCTACGCGAAACGGGATCGGTCTATTCCCGATTCGAGCACAGTGAGCACCCGTCACCAAGCTCCGGCCCCGAACAAGCGAACATTTCTGCCCGCGTCATCAAGGTACTCGCCGGCTTCGCAGCGACCCAGGTTGGTAGCGCCTCCCACGCCCAGGCTCAGGTCGCTGATGGTCCCGACGCGAAATGCGCCGGCGATGCATTCCATGGCCGCCGAGTTGGCATCGATCGTCGTCACGACGGGGTTGCCTTCGTTGGCCAGCCATTTGAGAAGCACCGTGCGATCGCGCGCCGAGGCGCCCTTGAACAGGGATTGCGATATGAAATCCCGGGATGACGCTTCAGCCTTCGCAAACACCAGAGTTGCCCGAGTCGGCTGCAACGCCGCGAGCCACTGTGTCATGTCGGCCAGAACGCCTCGCTGCCGAAAGGTTTCCGCACCGTAGTGATAGGCCCCGGATGCACCCGTGTTTGCGTTGAACCCCGCAATGAACGTGCAGGAATCAAGGCGAGATGTGACGAGGCGGACATCACCATTGCACACCAGGCCTTGGCCCATCTCGATGAACCCACCGGGGTTCATGAGCGAGACGACGGCCCTGCGCGGCGAGGTCTCCGAGGCCTCCGACAGCGATTCTTCCTCGTTGGTTTCCAGTAGTTCGTCATACGAGTCCGTCGACGAATCAATCGATTCCCAACGTACTTGGGCCACGGGAACGGATCCGAAATCGCAACCTCCGCTGGCGTTGTGAATCACCAACCGCAACGGTTGATTTCCGGCATCGAGTTGAAACACGTCGTCCATCCGCAGGATGTGCACGGTCGTCGGTTGCAGGGCCTGGATGTCCAACACGATTTGCCGAGGTGCGGCCGGCTCGGCGCCGGGTCGCAGATCGACACTCCTTCCCTCGTAGCCGTCCAGCCGAATGAAGGCAAGGTTCTTGAGCCCCGCCACGGCTGCCGGAATGGCGGGCATCCCTGGTGGCATGTAGATGTTGGCAAGCGCCGAGTTCTCCGCTTCGGCCTCGGCTTCCCAGGCCGCCCACACCGCTGTCGACAATTCGGAAACCACCGCTGCTGTCAAGGCTGGGTCCTCCGAAAGATCGACATCGGGGCCCGCGCGAGCGTGAAGCAGAGCCTGTCGAACTTCGGTGGACAACTCGGGGACTTGCTCATCGAGTGCCTGGGCGAGCGTTCGGGGCGGAAGGTTTCTGGTGGAAATGTGTCGAGGCCGATAGGCTCCACACGGAGTACTGCTGATCTCCATGCTTGTCGTCGCAACAGGTGGTTTCGATGCTCTTGAGTAACTCCGAAGCCACCTTTGTTGCTGACACAGAACGCATGGGTCACGCAGCACATCCCGTGTGCAGGCAGGCTGCCCGACTCTCAGATCCCCTGCCAGATTCCTGGCTCAGTGACACCCAGCGCACGGAAATCGCCCTCGCGCCGCTCCAGGTCGTTGACGCAGAAGAACTCGTCGAGCTGCGGCGGCGCGACCCGCGTGCCCGACAGCATCGAATGCGCCTGGCCGCGGTGGTGCACCTGGTGCTGGTAGAGGTGGGCCAGCAGGCGGTGCAGCGGCTCGCGGTCGATGCGCTGGGTGCGTGGCACCTCGATCACGCGCTCCAGCAGCGCGCCATCGGCCAGCAGCGCGTGGGCGACGGCGAGCAGGCGCTGGTCCATGCGCTGCTGCGCGGCCACCAGTTCGGCGCAGGTCGCGCACGGCTCCTCGGGGTCGAAGAACGAACCGGGGGCGGGGTGCGGTGGGTCGCCGCGCAGGCTGCGCTCGATCGCGTCGAGGTAGTAGTCGTCGACCGTCAGGTTGTGGTTCAGCGTCGCGCGGATCGACGGGAAGAAGCCGGTGCGCGGCGCGCTGAACTCATCCTGCGTCAGTTGCCCGCAGGCCTGCAGCAGCCGGTGGTTGGCCCACGCATTGTTGTGGGCGCTGGCGTAGAGGTGGCGGGCGAGCGAGGTCATGGCGGGAGGTCCGGGCGGTTCAGCGATGTTCCCGCAGCGCGAGCCGTTCGTCCAGCCAGCGCAGCAGGTCGAGCCACATCTGGCGCATCTCGGCGTCGGTCGGCGTGCGGATCGCGCTCGGCAGCTCGATCGTCACCACCGGCACGCCCTTGTGCACGCCGCCGTAGTGGCCGAGCGAGCCGGGGAAGATGCCGACGCGGTCGAGGTAGAGCCGCCCGAGCCGCTGCGGCGGCACGCTCGGGCCGTCGAAATCGAGCACGCCGTACGGCGCGTGCACCGTGACGATCACGTCCGGCTTCCAGCGCTCGATCGTGTCGGTCACGAAACGGGCCTCGGGCTCCGACAGCGCGTTCGGGCCCGGCCAGCGCCGCGGGTCCTTCTTCGTGCGCTTGAGYCAGTAGACCGGCGCGTCGCTGTCCCAGTGCGGCGTCGGGAAGTTGCGGTTCAGGTCGACGCCGTGCGCATTGGTGCGCGTCGGCTTCGGCAGCAGCAGGCCGTCGGGGTTCAGCGCCGGAACGAAGCGCCAGTCCAGGCCGGCGCCGGTGTCGCCGGCCTGGGCGATCCAGTGGAAGACGAGCGCGCTCGACGACAGCTCGTCGCCGTGGATGCCGCCCAGCACCAGCACGCGGCGCGGCGCGGGCGGCGGCGGGTCGTCGGGCAGCAGCAGCGGCTGGGGTGCCGGCACGTCGCGCTGGTAAAGCGCCACGCCCTTCACCGACGCGGCGCCGGACGGCTTCAGCGCGGCACGCTCGCACAGCGCGGTGCCGAGGTTCGGCAGGCGGCGGACCAGCTCGGCGCAGGGCGCCTCGGCCTGCGCCGGCGGCGCGAGCGCCCAGGCCAACATCATGCAGACGCCCTGCAGCGCCCGCCGAATCATCGGGTATCGTGTCATGCTGAACGAGTGTAGGAGCTGCCCGACCCCCTCAAATGAGAGTTGGCGGCGCCTGCCGCCGCCCTCCACAATTCCGGCATGAATGCAATGCTGCGCCCCATGGCACCCAGTTTCTCGGCCCAGGAGTTCCGCGTTGCGCTCGGGATGTTCGCCACCGGCGTCACGATCGTCACCGCGTGCGACCTGCACGGCAACCCGGTCGGCCTGACCGCCAATTCGTTCAATTCGGTGTCGCTGTCGCCGCCGCTGGTGCTGTGGAGCCTGTCGCGGCGCGCCGGATCGATGCCGGCGTTCACGCGCGGCTCGCACTATGCGATCAACATCCTTGCCGCCGACCAGCGCCCGCTGGCCGAGCGCTTCGCCGCGAAAGACGTCGACCGCTTCGCCGGGCTGCGTTTCCGCGAAGGCGTCGGCGGCGCACCGGTGCTCGAAGGCGTGGCCGCGGTGTTCGAGTGCTTCAACCGCAGCCAGTACGAAGAAGGCGACCACGTCATCTTCGTCGGCGAGGTCGAGCGCTGCGAGCGGCGCGAGGGCGCACAACCGCTGATCTATCACGGCGGCCGCTATTTCACCGAGCTGCCTCTCTAACTGGCGTTGCGGCGCCGCGCGAACTCGGCGAACCACGCCACGCTGCCCGCATTCGCCATCGCGTCGAGCTTGAACACCTGCTCGGCCGGCGTGCCCATCAGCAGCTTCTTCACCGGCAGCTCCATCTTCTTGCCCGACAGCGTGCGCGGGATCGCGTCCACCTGGAAGATCTCGTTCGGCACATGTCGCGCCGACAGCGCGCTGCGGATCTCCTGCTTCAGCCGCGCGACCAGCGCCTCGTCGAGCACGCGGCCTTCGCGCAGCACGACGAACAACGGCATCCAGCTCTCGCGCCCCAGGTACTCCAGGTCGACCACCAGGCTGTCGAGCACCTCGGGCAGCGCCTCGACCGCGCGGTACAGCTCGGCCGTGCCCATGCGGATGCCGTGGCGGTTGATCGTCGCGTCGCTGCGGCCGTAGATGATCGCGCCGCCGCGCGGCGTGATGCGCAGCCAGTCGCCGTGGCGCCACACCGCAGGTCTTCCATTCCCTTCGGGGTACATGTCGAAGTAGCTCTCCCGATACCGCTGCCCGTCGGCATCGCCCCAGAAATACAGCGGCATCGACGGCATCGGCCGCGTGCACACCAGCTCGCCGACCTCGTCGACGAGCGCCTGCCCTCGGCCGGTCGCCGGATCGGGCTCGCTCCAGGCCTCGACCGCGGCGCCCAGGCAGCGGCACTGCATCTCGCCTTCGACCACCGGCAGCGTCGGCAGGCCGGCCACGAAGGCGCCGGCGAAATCGGTGCCGCCCGACAGCGAGGTCAGCCACATCGGCCGGTCGGCGACGCGCGGCAGGTGCTGCGCCGCCCAGCGGTACACGTCGGCCGACAGCGGCGAGCCGGTGCTGCCGAGCGCGCGCAGCCGCGCCAGCCCCGGCAGGCGCGCCGGCTCGATGCCGGCCTTCATGCAGCTCGCGAAGAACGCGGCACCGGCACCGAAGAAGGTCGCCTTCGCGTCGGCGACGAAGCGCCACAGCGTGTTCCAGTCGGGCTGCCCGCTGCGCCCCGCCGGG
Organism: Rhizobacter sp. P2_H2; assembly: GCF_056403375.1. Taxonomy (NCBI): domain Bacteria; kingdom Pseudomonadati; phylum Pseudomonadota; class Betaproteobacteria; order Burkholderiales; family Sphaerotilaceae; genus Rhizobacter; species Rhizobacter sp. P2_H2. The sequence continues at coordinate 22,820 of NZ_JBFUFP010000006.1, read as the reverse complement.
CTGCCGTCGTACAGGCAGATCGTCGTGCCGTTCAGCAGCCCGGCGAGCTGGCAGTTCCACATGATCCAGCCGGTCGCGCTGTACCAGTGGAAGCGGTCGCCGCCCTCGGCGCTCGGGCCCAGGTCGTTGTGCAGGCCCATGAACTTCAGGTGCTCCAGCACGACGCCGCCATGGCCGTGCACGATCGCCTTCGGCAGCCCGGTGGTGCCGCTGGAGTAGACGATCCACAGCGGGTGGTCGAACGGCAGCGGGTCGACCTGCAGCGGCGCGTCGCCGCACAGCAGCGCGTCGAAGTCGTGCCAGCCGGCCGGCAGCGCGTCGCCGAGGTTGCGCCACAGCAGCACGTGCTTCAGCGTCGGCAGCGCCTTCACGAGGTCCTGCAGCAGCGCGAGCCGGTCGTGCGTGTTGCCGCCATGCACATAGCCGTCGCAGCCGACCAGCAGCGTCGGCTCGATCTGCCGGAAGCGGTCGAGCACCGCGACCGGCCCCATGTCGGGCGAGCAGACCGACCACACCGCGCCGAGGCTGGCGGCCGCGAGGAACGCGACCACCGCCTGCGGCGTGTTCGGCATGAAGGCGCAGATGCGGTCGCCGCGCACGATGCCCAGCTGCCGGTAGTGCGCCGCGAGCGAGGCCACCTGGCGGCGCAGCTTCGGCCAGCTCCATTCGAGCAGGCTCGCGCAGTCGCGCAGCCGCTCGTCCTGGAAAACGATCGCCGGATGCCCGGCCGCATGCGCCGCGTCGGCATGGCGGAACACCTGCTGCGCGTAGTTCAGCTGCGCGCCGTCGAACCAGCGCGCGCCCGGCATGCGGTCGTCGGCCAGCACCTGCGTGAACGGCGTCGGCGACTGCAGGCCATAGAACTCCCAGATCGAGCGCCAGAACGCCTCGAGATCGGTGACGGACCAGCGCCACAGCGCGTCGTAGCCTTCGTTGGTGGTCGCATCGAACCGCAGCCCGCGCTCGCGGGCCAGCCAGTCGGTGTAGCGCAGGATCTGGGGTCGCGGTACGGCCATGGTGAACTCACTCAATGCCCAGGTATTGCCAGGTGTCGCGCATGAACGGATGCCTCAGGTGCCCGATCACGCGCCGCTGCAGCACGTCGCTGACGACGGTGTGCACATGCGCCTTGTACGGCATGTACGCCACCAGGATGTTCTTCGCCTCGCGCATCAGCGCCAGCCGCTCGGGCCCGTCGGGCAGCACGTTCTGCCGCTCGAACAGGCGATCGTAGGCCGGCAGCGAGAAGTGCGCATCGTTCGATTCGTTCGCGTTCGGCCCGTAGCCGATGCCGAGGAAGAAGCCGCCGTCCGGCGTGCCCGCCACCCAGCTGAAGCCCCACATCATCAGCTTGCCGGCGCGCCCCATCTTCAGCAGCTCGGGCCAGCTCGCGATGTCGAACGCGATGCGCAGCCCCACCGCCGCCATGCACTTGCGCCACAGCTCGTTGAACTGGCGCTGCCGCTGGTCCGGCCGCGACGCGAGCCGCAGCACCAGCGGGCGGCCGTCGGGCGCCTCGCGCCAGCCGTCGCCGTCGCGGTCGACGTAGCCGTACAGGTCGAGCAGCGCGGCCGCGCGCGCGACGCTCGTTTCGCTCATCGTGCTGCGGTAGTCGTCTTCATAGCCCGAGGTGAACGGCGCGACCACCGACTGCGCCGGGATGCCCTGGCCGTGGCGCAGGTCCTCGAGATCCTGCCGGTTGTCATAGGCCAGGCAGATCGCGCGGCGCAGCGCGACCTTGTCCGGCGCATTGCCGCCGACCACCGGGTCGTCCATGTTGAAGTAGGTCAGCGCCATGTCGGCCAGCGCACTGCGTTGCAGCCGCACGCCCTGGCGCGCGAGGTGCGGCGCGATGCGGTTGCCGGGCGCCGCGATCGGCGTGAACTCCACCGGCAGCTCCAGCACGTCGAGCGCGCCGTTGACGAAGGCGAGCCAGCGCGGCTGCGCCTCGACGATCACGCTGACCTCGATGCGCCCGGCCACCGGCAGGCGCCGGCCGGCCAGCTGGCGCGCGATCTCCTGCGCGGGCGCATCGCCGGGTGCCGGCTCGGCCTCGAAGTGCAGCTCGCGAAAGCGCGGGTTGCGCACGAGCTCGATGCGCGAGCCGCGGCGCCAGGCCGCGAGCATGAACGGGCCGGTGCCCACCGGGTGCGCGGCGATTTCGGCGCCGTAGTGCTCGACCACCTCGCGCGCGACCGCGCCGACCAGCGCGCCCTGCGTGAACCAGTGGTGGAAGCGCGGGTTCGGCTCGGCCAGGCGGATGCGCAAGGTGTAGCGGTCGAGCGCGCGGATGCCTTCCACCTCGCGGTCGTAGTCGAACGGCTTGCCGCTGCGGCGCGCCTGCGCGCGCAGCTCGCTCAGGTCGCGCAGCTTCGCGTTCTCGAACACGTAGATGTTCTCGCAGTTCAGGCGCGGGTCGTAGAAGCGCTTGACGCTGTAGACGTAGTCCTGCGCGACCAGCTCGCGCGGCGTGCCGCCGAAGGCCGGGTCGTCGGCGAAGAAGATGCCGGGGCGGATGCGGAAGGTGAAGGTCTTGAAGTTGTCGCTGATCTCGGGCAGCGCGACGGCGGTGTTCGGGCGCAGCTTGACCGGGCGCGCGAGGTAGTCGTAGGTGAGCGGCGGCTCGAAGATCGCGCTCGCCACCTGCGCGGAGTTGACGTCGGAGATCTGGCACGGATCGAAGCCGGTCTCGGCCACGCTGAAGGCCAGGCGCAGCGTCTTGTCGGCCGCGTCGGCGCGGCGCGGCGCACCGCACGACAACGCCGCCGAGGCGGCAAGCCAGGTGCGGCGCGTCAGCGTCATGCCTGCAGCGCCGCGCCGTTCAGCGGGCGCCCCGCAGGCTGTCGTCGATGTCGAGGTACTGCCAGAAGCGGCTGACGAAGAACGGCCTGCGGTACCCGATCACCCATGGCTGCGTCAGGTCGGTCACGATGCGGTGCACGTTGTACTTGTGCGGCGCCAGCGCCGTCGCGATGCGGTTCGCCTCGTCGAGCAGCGCCAGCCGCTCCGGGCCGTCGCCGATGCTCTGCATGCGCTCGTAGATCTCGTCGAAGCGCGCGTTCTTGAAGCGCCCGAGATTCTGCCCGCCGGAGGCCGGGCCGTACAGCAGCTGCATCGCGTCCTGCACGTCGGGTGTCGATGCGGTGTAGCCGAGCTGCCAGACCATCAGCTGGCCGGCACGCGCCGCCTTCAGGTTCTCCGGCCACTGGGCCGGCTTGATCTCGATGCGCACGCCGATCGCATCCATGTTCTTCTTCCACAGCTCGTCGAACTGGCGCGACAGGCTGTCCGGCGAGGTGGCGTACTGGATCACGAGCGGGCTGCCGTCGGGCATCTCGCGCCAGCCGTCGCCGTTGCGGTCGACGTACCCGTACATGTCGAGCAGCGCCTTCGCGCGCGGCACGTTGTAGTCGCTGTTCTCGGTCTTGTAGTTCGGGTCGTAGCCGAAGGTGGCGGGCGCCACCATGCTCTGCGCCGGGATCGCCTGGCCGCGGCGCACGCCGGCGATCTCGCGCGGCACGTCGGTGGCCAGCCGGATCGCGCGGCGCAGCGCGACCTTCTCGGGCGTGTAGCCGCCGACGACCGGGTCTTCCATGTTGAAGTAGTACAGCGTGCGGTCGGGGTTGACGACGCGCTGCATCCGGATGCCGCGCTTGGCCAGGTTCGGCGCCAGCTTGCCGTTCGGCGCCGCCTGGTTCGCGAACTCCAGCGGCACCGAGATCAGGTCGATCTCGCGGTTCAGGAAGGCCAGCCAGCGCGGCTGGCTCTCCTCGATGATCGACAACTCGACACGGTCGATCATCGGCAGCCGCCGGCCCTTGAAGCGCTGCAGCAGCGCCTGGCCCTCGGCGTCGTCGGCATTCGGCTCGGCGTCGTAGAAGGCCTCGTGGTAGCCGGGGTTGCGCTCCAGCACGATCTGCGAGCTGCGCCGCCATGACGCGAGCCGGAACGGCCCGGTGCCCACCGGGTGCGCGGAGATCTCGCTGCCGTAGTGCTCCACCACCTCGCGCGCGACCGCGCCGTACAGGCTGCTGTCGGCCAGCGTGTAGAGCAGGCGCGGGCGCGGGCTCTTCAGCTTGACCTGCAGCGTGTAGCGGTCGAGCGCGCGCAGGCCTTCGACCGGCTTGTCGTAGTCGAACGGCGTCTTCTTCGCGATCGCCTGCTGGCGCAGTTCGTCCAGGCCGACGAAGCCCTGGTCGTTCATGTCGGAGTAGGCCGGGCTCGCGTTGGCGGGGTCGAAGAAGCGCTTGATCGCATACGCGAAATCCTGCGCCACCAGCTCGCGCCGCTGGCCCTTGAAGGCCGGGTCGTCCTGGAAGTAGACGCCCGGGCGGATGCGGAAGGTGTAGGTGCGGAAATCCTCCGACACCTCGGGCATCGCGGCCGCCGCCTCGGGCCGCACCTTGAACGGGCGGGCCAGGTAGTCGTAGCGGACCAGCGCCTCGAACAGGTGCGTGGTCACGTAGCGCGAGTACAGGTCGCTGATCTTCACCGGATCGAACCCGGTCTCGGCGGCCACGAAGGCCCAGCGAAAGGTCTTCGCGAACGGCGCGCCGGTGGGCGGCGCCGAAGCGGCCTGCGGTTGTGCGGCGGCGTGGCCGGCGGTGGCGGCCACGGCCGCCAGCGCGGCAGCGGCGATCAGGAGGAGGCGTCGGATCATGGGGCAGTGCGCGCTTGCTCGAGCGCGGTGTCGATGTCGAGGAATTTCCAGAACTCGCGGATGAACGGGTTGCGGCGGTAGCCCAGCACCCAGGGGTGCATCAGGTCGGTGGCGATGCGGTGCGCGCTGATCTTGTACGGCAGGTAGGCCACCATCAGCTTGCTCGCCTCGCGCAGCACCGCCTCGCGCTCGGGGCCGTCGGGCATGCGGCCCTGCTTCTCGAACAGCGCGTTGAAGGCCGGCAGGTCGAAGCGCGAGTGGTTGGCGCCGCCCTTGTTCGGGCCGTACGCGAGCGCGAGGAAGGTGTCGGCATCCGGCGTCGTCGCGCTCCAGGCCACGCCCCACATCATCAGCTTGCCGGCGCGCGAGGCCTTCAGGTTCTCCGGCCACTTCGCGGTCCTGAAGACCATGCGGATGTTGACCGCGCGCATGCTCTTGTCCCACAGCTCGACGAGCTGGCGGCTCAGCTGGTCGGGCTGGGTCGAGTATTCGATCAGCAGCGGGCTGCCGTCGGGCAGGTCGCGCCAGCCGTCGCCGTCGCGGTCGACATACCCGTAGGTGTCGAGCAGCGCGCGCGCCCGGTCGGGGTCGTAGTCGCTCATCTCGGTCTTGACCGTCGGGTCGTAGCCGTACACGGCGGGGGCGATCGCGGTCTGCGCCGGAATCGCCTGGTTCTTGCGCGCGATCTGCAGCTCGGCCGGCGTGTTGTAGGCCAGCGAGATCGCACGCCGCAGCGCCACCTTCTCGGGCGTGTAGCCGCCGACCACCGGGTTTTCGTGGTTGAAGAAGCCGGCGATCACCGCATCGACCAGCGGCGCCTGGTCCATCTGGATGCCCTGCTTCGCGAGGTTGGGCGCAAGGCGGTTGCGCGGGATCGCGATGCCCGAGAACTCGGCCGGCAGCCGGTCGAGGAAATCGCTCTGGCGGTTCAGGAAACTCAGCCAGCGCGGCTGCGTCTCCTCGATGATCGAGATCTCGACGCGGTCGAGCATCGGGATGCGCTTGCCCTTCATCGCGCGGGCGATGGCCTGCGAGCGCGGGTCGTCGGCGGGCGCCTCCTCGTCGTAGCGCAGCTCGCGGAAGCCGGGGTTGCGCTCCAGCACGATCAGCGAGCTGCGGCGCCAGTCGGCGAGCCGGAACGGGCCGGTGCCCACCGGGTGCGCCATGATCGCCGTGCCGTAGAACTCGACCACCTCGCGCGCCATCGCGCCGAACGCGCCGGCGTCGGTCATGATCTGCTGGTGGAAGCGCGGCGACGGCTCGGCCAGCTTGACCTGGAAGGTGTAGCGGTCGAGCGCGCGCAGGCCGTCGACCTCGCGGTCGTACGGGAACGGCTGCTTCGAAGCGATCACCTGCTGTCGCAKCTCCGACAGCCCGAGCAGCTTCGCGTTCTCGAGCAGGTACAGGTTGGGGCTCTTCCACTGCGGGTCGTAGTGGCGCTTCAGCGTGTAGACGTAGTCCTGCGCGACCAGTTCGCGGCGCCGGTCCTTGAAGGCGGGGTCGTCCTGGAAGTACGTGCCCGGCTTCAGGCGGAACGTGAAGGTCTTGAAGTCGTCGCTGATCTCCGGCAGCGCCGCCGCGGTGTTCGGCTTCATGCGGACCGGCCGCGCGAGGTAGTCGAAGGTCAGCGGGGTCTCGAAGATGCCGGCGGTGACGGTGCGCGAATAGAGATCGCTCAGCTGCACCGGGTCGAAGCCGGTCTCGGCGACCGGGAAGGCATAGCGAAGCACCTTGGGCGCTGGGGCCGCCGGCTGCGCGGGTGCCGCGGCCGAGGCGAGGAAGGCAAGCAAGGCGAGCAGCCAGGCTGCGCCGCGTCGGATCATGGTCACGAACTCCTGGTGGGAGGGCACGCCGCCGGCGCTCGTGGCGCGGCGGCATGCCGAAGGCGCGAAGTCTAGGGCCTGCCCGGGGCCGCTGGCCTCCGGGCTTGCCCCGGCCTGCACGCGGGGAACTTCCGATCGGCATGCAAGTTGCGTGCGCTGCGAAGTTCCTGAGGGCAAACGCGGGGAAGGGGGCTTCGGACCGGGCCTTAGACTCGCGCCTGCCCAGATTCCGGCATGTGCCGCCTCCCGACCCGGGCCGGCGGGGCGGGCCGGTCCTCTTTTCTCGACCCGAGACGCTCACGACGATATGGCGGCCTACCTGATACGGCGCCTGTGGCAAATGATCCCGACCTTGATCGGGGTGGTGCTGCTGGTGTTCTTCCTCTTCAAGTACTTCGGTGGCGACCCCGCCGAAATCCTCGGCGGCCTGAACGCCACCCCGCAGCAGGTGGATGCGATCCGCGAGCAGCTCGGGCTGAACAAGCCGGTGTGGCAGCAGCTGCTGATCTACTTCCGCAGCATCGTGACGCTGGACTGGGGCCACAGCTGGGCCACGCAGGAAGCCGTCAGCAACATCTTCGCGACCCGCGCACCGGCCACGCTGACGGTGATGCTGCCGATCCTCGCGCTCGACACGCTGCTCGCGCTGCCGATCGCGATGTGGGTGGCCTACCGGCGTGGCTCGCTGGCCGACCGCAGCATCATGGTGATCTCCACCATCGCGCTGTCGGTCTCGTTCCTGGTCTACATCATCGTCGGCCAGTACGTGTTCGGCTTCCAGCTCGGCTGGTTCCCGGTGCAGGGCTGGAGCGACAGCACCTGGACCAACCTCGTGACTTACGTGCCGCTGCCGGTGCTGCTGGCGCTGCTGGTGGGCCTCGCGCCGCAGACGCGGCTGTACCGCACCTTCTTCCTCGACGAGCTCGGCCACGACTACGTGCGCACCGCGCGCGCCAAGGGCATGACCGAGCGCACGGTGCTGTTCAAGCACGTGCTGCGCAACGCGATGATCCCGATCGTGACCAACATCGCACTGGCGCTGCCGGGCGTGTTCGTCGGCTCGTTCCTGATCGAGGTGTTCTTCTCGATCCCGGGCCTGGGCCGCGAGATCATCCTCGCGGTGAACCGCAGCGACTACCCGGTGATCCAGGCCGTCACCGTCTACCTGGCGATGCTGACGATGCTGGTGAACCTGGGCGCGGACATCCTCTACAAGCTGATCGATCCCCGGGTGGTCCTCAAATGAGCGCGGTGCTTTCTCCTGCAGGGCTGCCTGCACGGCAATCGATGGGCGTCTGGCAGGCCGCCTGGAAGCGGCTGCGGGCGGACCGTGTCGGCATGGTGTCGATGGTGGTGGTGGCGGCGTTCGCGCTGCTGGTGCTGCTGGGGTCGGTCGGGCTGCTGGCGCGCGGCTGGCAGAAGGAAGTGGGCGTGCCGAATGCGCCGCCGACCTTCATGGGGCCGGCGGCCGCGGTGGAGCAGAGCGCGATCCCGGTGCCGAAGGGGCCGAACGTCGATCTCTCGGCGGTCGACCCGCTGGCGCCGCGCTACAAGGAGTGGGACGAGCGCGCCGCGAAGTTCAAGACCGAGGACAGCGTCAAGCGCGAGACGCTGCCGTTCGGCGGCGACCGCATCGGGCGCGACGTGCTGACCAAGGCGCTGAAGGGCACGCAGACCTCGGTGTTCGTCGGCCTGCTGGCGGCCATCGTGGCCAGCGTGATCGGCACGCTGCTGGGCGCGCTGGCGGGCTTCTTCGGCGGCAGGATGGGCGACTTCCTCGAGTGGCTGTACAGCGTGTTCACGTCGATCCCGGACATCCTGCTGATCCTGTCGTTCGCGGTGATCTTCGGGCGCGGCATCGGCAGCGTGGCCATCATCCTCGCGCTGGTCGGCTGGACCGGCATGTACCGGCAGGTGCGGGCCGAGTTCCTGAAGCATTCGGTGCGCGAATACGTGCGCTCGGCCGAGGCGATCGGTGCGTCGGCGGCGTCGCGCATGTTCCGGCACATCCTGCCGAACATCAGCCACGTGATCCTGGTGCGCATGTCGCTGCTGGTGGTGGGCTTCATCAAGTTCGAGGTGATCCTGTCGTACCTCGGGCTRGGCGTCGGTGTCGACGACGTGTCGTGGGGCACGATGCTGGCCGAGGCGCAGAGCGAGCTGATCCTCGGCTACTGGTGGCAGCTGGTGGCGGCGACCGCGTTCATGGCGGTGTTCGTGACGGCGTTCTCGCTGTTCGCCGATGCGTTGCGCGATGCGCTGGATCCGAAGCTGCGGGGACTGGAATGAGCCTGTTGACGATCAAGGACCTGCGCGTGTCGTTCCGCGTGGGCCACGAGGGTGGGGTGGTGCAGCGTACGCAGGCCGTGGGCCGTGAGATCGACGGGCAGTCGGTCGGCGTCAGCTTCGACGTGCCGGAGAACACCACGGTGGCGCTGGTCGGCGAGTCGGGCTCGGGCAAGAGCGTGACCGCGATGTCGATCCTGAACCTGCTGCCGAGCAATGCCGAGCGGCAGGGCGCGATCGGCTTCCTGGGCCGCGACCTGCTGGCCGCGACGCTGCCCGAGCTGCAGGCGCTGCGCGGCAAGGACATCGCCTGCGTGTTCCAGGATCCGATGAGCTCGCTGAACCCGGTGTTCACCGTCGGGCAGCAGCTGGTGGAGCCGCTGGTGCGCCACCTGGGGCTCTCGCGCAAGCAGGCGCTGGCGCGTGCCGAGGCGCTGCTGGTCGAGGTGGGCCTGCCGGAGCCGAAGCGGCGGCTGGCGGCCTATCCGCATGAACTGTCGGGCGGACAGCAGCAGCGCGTGATGATCGCGATGGCGCTGTCGTGCGAGCCGAAGCTGCTGATCGCCGACGAGCCGACGACGGCGCTCGACGTGACGATCCAGCGCCAGATCCTGGAACTGCTCGCGAAGCTGAAGACGCAGCACCGCATGAGCATGCTGTTCATCACGCACGACCTGGGCGTGGTCGGCGAGATTGCCGACCAGGTGGTGGTGATGCGCCAGGGCACGGTGCGCGAGCAGGGATCGGTGGCGGAGATCTTCGCTGCGCCGCGCGACCCGTACACCAAGGCGCTGCTGGCCTGCCGGCCGACGCTTGCGCAACGCGGTGCGCGGCTGATGGTGATCGACGACCACATCGCCGGCCGCGCGGCGGCGGCACCGCCGGCACCGAAGGACGCGCTGGCGCCGATCGTGATCGATGCCAGCAACCTGACGAAGAGCTTCTGGCTGCGCAGCGGCGTGTTCGGCCGCAAGGAGTTCCGCGCGGTGAAGGGCGCGAGCTTCACGCTGCGGCGCGGGCACACGCTGGGCGTGGTCGGCGAATCGGGATCCGGCAAGACGACGATGGGGCTGACGCTGCTGCGCCTGCACGAGGTGAACGGCGGGCCGGTCGGCGGCAAGGTGATGTTCGACGGGCAGGACCTGCTGGCGCTGAGCCGGCGCGAGCTGCTGCCGATGCGCCGGCGCATCCAGGTGGTGTTCCAGAACCCGTATGCGTCGCTGAACCCGCGCTTCACGATCGGGCAGACGCTGACCGAGCCGATGGCGATCCACGGCATCGGCGCCGATGGCGCAGAGCGCGAGCAGCGCGCGCGGGCGCTGCTGAACAAGGTCGGGCTGGACGACAGCGCGATGCACAAGTACCCGCACGAGTTCTCCGGCGGCCAGCGCCAGCGCGTGGCGATCGCGCGCTGCCTGACGCTGGACCCGGAGGTGCTGGTGCTCGACGAGGCGGTCAGCGCGCTCGACGTGTCGGTGCAGGCGCAGGTGCTGAACCTGCTGAAGGACCTGCAGGACGAGCTGGGCCTCGCCTACATCTTCATCAGCCATGACCTGGCGGTGGTGCGCTTCATGGCCGACGAGGTGCTGGTCATGAAGGACGGCGAGGTCGTCGAGCAGGCGAGCGTCGCGCAGATCCTGGAGCAGCCGCAGCAGGAGTACACGAAGCGCTTGCTGGGGGCGATTCCGCGCGGCTACGGCGCCGCGAGGGCGGCGTAGCCGCCCTTCATCGGTAGCGCTTCACGATCGCCTGGTAGGAGCCGTCCGCCCTCATCTGGTCGATGGCGTCAGCGATCCGCCTGGCGATCTCCTTCGGGAAACCGTGGGATGCGGCGACCCAGGACACCTTGACCGGCCCCAGGCGGGGGCCGTACTTCAGTTCGGTGGGGTCGAAGCCGGCTTGCCGGTACACGCCGTGCGCCATCAGGTCCGTCGTCATCCACGCGCCGATGCGTCCCAGCTTCAGTTTCCGGGCATTCGTCAGGTCGTCGTCGGTTTCCTCGACATACGGCAATGCCGCATGTTCCGCCTCGTCCTTGAAGCTGGTGCCGCGGACATAGCCCACGACCAGCGTCCGCGCCTCTTCGATGGAAGAGGGCGGCGTGGCGAGGGTCACGAAGACCGTATGGAACTCCAGCACCGGTGCAACCCATTGATACTGCGCTTCGCGCCCGGGCGTGCGGGTGAACGGAATGATCAGCACGTCGTTCCCGGCCTGGGTTTCCAGTTGCGCCCGCTGCCACGGCAGGAAACTGAACGCCGGTGAAATGCCCGCCCGCCGGCAGGCCTCGCGGACCACCTCCAGCACGACGCCGCCCGGCTGGCCGCCCGCCTGGGTCGTCAGCGGCGGGAACTCGGCAGCCACCACCCGGATGGCCTGCCCGGCCGCGCCGGACGGCACGAGCAGCGATGCCAGCAGTGCCAGCACGCCAACGCCCTGGATCGTCGTTCTTCGCATGCGGGAACTCCTCTCGCTTGTCGGCTCGCTCGGCATTGTCTTAACATCGAAACGTATACACCATTTCAGTCCTCCGCTGGCAGCGCTTCATGCGCCGGAGGTCGTGCGAAGCGCGGTGGAGCAACAACCGACATGGCGTTGCGATTTCGGGTGATCCCGCGGGCCGGCAGCTTGCACAGCAAGCTGATGCTGGCGCTGGCGATCCTGGTCGCGCTGGTGGCGCTCGCTGCGGCCTATGTGCTGATCGAACGCGAGCGCGAGCGTCGGTTCCTGGAGCTGGAGGGCCGGGCCGCGCGCATTGCCGAACTGTTCAGCCGCTCGCTGGCCTACCCCCTCTGGAACGTCGACCATGCCGCGATCGACAGCCAGCTCGCGGCGCTGGCCCCCAATCCGGAGGTCGCCCAGTTCAGCGTCACGACGGTCGGCGACGGCACGGTGTCCGCGGTGACCCGGATCCAGTCGCGGGACCTGGTCAACCCGATCGTGCGCGTGCAGTCGATCGAGTACGCGCCCCCTGGCGGTGCCCGGCAGAAGATCGGGGAAGTCCGTGTCGTGCTGACGCGCGCGGTGGTCGAGGCGGCCATCGCCACGGCCCGCCGGACCATTCTCGCGCTGGTCGCCGCGATCGTGGCCGTGCTGTATGCAGCGACCTTCCTGCTGCTCAGGCGCATGGTGAGCGCGCCCATCCAACGCCTGGAGGCGACGGTGGATCGAATCGCCATCGGTGACATGGACGCGCGCTGTGCGGTCGAATCGAGCGACGAACTGGGCCGGCTGGCCCTGCGCGTCAACGCGATGGCGGACCGGCTGCGCGACTCCGCCCGGCAATTGCGCGACAGCGAGGCGACCTACCGGGGGATCTTCGAGAATTCGCTGGAGGGCATCTTTCACCTGGACCGGTCGGGGAGCCTGCATGACGCCAACGCGGCGCTGGCCCGGCTGATGGGCTACGCCACGCCCGTCGAGCTGATGGCGGCCGTGAACGATGCACCGCCCGCCCGCCGGCCCCTGTTCACGCCGGACCAGACGGCCTCGCTGTTCGCCGCACTCGAACGCGACGGCGAGATCGCCGGCATGGAACTGCAACTGACGCGCGCCGACGGCAGCCCGGTCTGGGTCCAGCTCAACGCGTGGCAGCAAGGCGGCGGGCCGGCCGGATGCCACGGGCTGGTCAGCGACATCACGTCACGCAAGCGGACACTCGAGGACTTGCGCAGCCATCGCGACCACCTGGAGGAGGCGGTGCGCGAGCGCACCGCGGAACTGGACGAAGCGATGCAGCGGGCCGAGGTCGCGAACCAGGCCAAGAGCGAATTCCTCGCCAACATGAGCCACGAGATCCGCACGCCGATGAACGTGATCCTCGGCATGTCGCGCCTGGCGCTGCAAGGCGACCTCGATCCGCAGCAGCACAACTACATGCGCAAGGTGCACCGATCCGCCGAATCGCTGCTGCGCATCATCAACGACATCCTCGACTTCTCGAAGATCGAAGCCGGCAAGCTCGACATGGAGGTCCTGACGTTCGACCTCGGCAACGTGATGGACGACCTCGCGAACCTGGTCGGCATGAACGCCGAGGAGAAGGGCCTGGAGCTGGTGTTCGCGTTGCCGCAGGACCTGCCCGCCATGCTCGTGGGAGACCCCTGGCGGCTGGGGCAGGTGCTGATCAACCTGGGCAACAACGCGGTCAAGTTCACCGAACGGGGCGAGGTCGTCGTGGCCGTCGAGGTGATCGAACGCGATGCGAGCTCGGTGCGCCTGCGCTTCGAGGTGCGCGACACCGGCATCGGCATCACGCCCGAGGATCAGCAGCGGCTGTTCAAGCCGTTCTCGCAGGCCGACTCATCGACGAGCCGCCGCTTCGGCGGCACCGGGCTGGGCCTTGCGATCAGTCAGCACCTGGTGCACATGATGGAAGGAGAACTCGGGGTCGACAGCACGCCCGGGCGCGGCAGCCGGTTCCACTTCAGTGCGCGCTTCGGCCTCGGGGCTGAACCTGCCACCCACGACGCGGCTGCGCAGGACGGCGGCCTGCCGGGTGCCCGGATGCTCGTCGTCGACGACAACGGCGCCGCGCGCGAGATCCTGGTGCAGATGGCCGGCGCGCTCGGGCTGCGCGCGTCGGACGCGCGCGGGGGCCACGAGGCCATCGACGCGGTCGCGGCGGCGGATGCACGCGGCGAGCCCTTCGACCTGCTCCTGCTCGACTGGAAAATGCCGGGCATGAACGGCGTCGACTGTGCCAGGCAGCTGGCGCGCATGCCGCTGGCGCACCCGCCACCCACCCTGCTGATGGTCACCGCCTTTTCCCGCGATGAAGTGGCGCGCCTGCTGGCGACCGAGCGGCTCGGCGTGGCGGCGACGCTGACCAAGCCGGTCACGCCTTCGACGTTGCTGGACGCCTGCCTGCAGGTGCGGGGCGTGCCGCGGCCGCATGCCCTGCGAAGCGGACTGCGCGAAGAAGCGCTGCAAGGCCACTGCGCCGCCCTGGCCGGCACGCGCGTGCTGCTGGTCGAGGACAACCCGTTCAACCAGGAGCTGGCGAGTGACCTGCTGGGCCGCGCGCGGATCGAGGTCCAGGTGGCGAACAACGGCCGCGAAGCCATCGGGATGCTGGCGCGCGAACGCTTCGACGCGGTGCTGATGGACTGCCAGATGCCGGTGATGGATGGTTATGCGGCCACGCGCGAATTGCGCAGCGACCCGGCGTGGCGCGACCTGCCGATCATCGCGATGACGGCCAACGCGATGGTCGGCGACCGCGAGAAGGTGCTGGCGGCCGGGATGAACGACCACATCGCCAAGCCGATCGACGTGGTCGACATGTTCGCCACGCTGGCGCGCTGGGTCCGGCCAGGCGCTGCCGGGGCGGGCCACGGTTTCCCGGGCATCGAGAGCGCTGCTGCGCTGGCCGCGCTGATGGGCGACGAGCGACTCTATCGGCGCCTGCTGGGCAAGTTCAGGGATCGGGAAGCCGGCTTTGCGGCGCGTTTCGGCGCTGCCCGTGCGGCGCACGACATGACCACGGCCACGCGCCTGGCCCACGACCTGAAGAGCGTGTCCGGCACGCTGGGGGCGACGGCCGTGTGCGCGGTCGCCGGGGCGCTGGAACATGCCTGCTCGAACGGAGCCGGCCCGGCGGACCTCGACGCGCTGCTCGCGGCGGTGGTCGAGCGTCTCGACCCGGTGCTCGCCGGCCTGCGCTCGCTCGAGGCCGCGCCTTCCCGCCCTGCCGACAGGCCCTAGAACCGCACGCGCAGCCCGGCCGCGACGCTGGTGCCGTTCTCGGCGTTCGTCAGCCGGTCGCTCATCACCACCGCATACGCATCGGTCAGCTTCGACAGCGCATGGTCGTAGCCGAGCGTGACGGTGCGGTTCTTCACCTCGCCCGGGTTGAAATCGGCATTCGCCTGGCCGTACTGCGCCACGACCTTGCCGAGCGCGCCCACCGGCACCGCGACCCCCAGACCGTAGATCGTCGACTTCGTGTCGACCGTCGCCCGCGTCTTCACGCGCGTGGCCTGCGCATACAGCTTCGCGACGCTGAAGTCGTACGAGCCGCCGAACTGCAGCGTCTCCTGGCGCTCGAAGCCGGCCGGCACCGCGGCCAGGCCGTTCTTCACCTGCTGGTACGCGATCGTCGCGCCCCAGGTGTCGGTCAGCAGCACCCAGTTGCCGCCGATGTTGCGGCCGGTCGCGCCGGGCGCGCCTTCGCCCAGGTTGGCGATCAGGCCGACGTTGTAGCCTTCGGTGTTCGAGGTGTTGTAGAGCAGCGAGTTGTTCCAGGCCGTGTCGCCCTGGAAAGCAAGGCCGGTGCTCGGCGCGAACACCTGGCGGATGCTCGGCGAGGAGCCGAACGAATCGCCGATCGCGTTGAACGACAGCGTCGAGACGAACAGCGGCGTCGTGTTGCGCCCGAGCGTGCTGGTGCCGAAATCGCCCTGGACGCCGACATAGGCATTGCGCCCCCAGAACGCCTCGCCGTTGGCACGGCCGGCCGCGCCGGTGTCGGCGCGCAGGTAGTGCTCGAGCGCGAACTTCACCTTCAGCGTGCCGCCGAGGTCCTCGGCGCCCTTGAAGCCCAGGAAGCTGGACGTCATCTTGCCGCTCTCGGCGCGCAGCGTGCGTTGCGCACCGGCATCCTGGAAGCGTCCGGCGGACATGTCGAGCAGCCCGTACAGCGTGACGGACGAAGCTGGCGATGAAGCGGTTTGCGCGGAAGCGGCTGCAGGCAGCGTGAGGGCGACCGCGGCAGCGGCCAGGCAGGACAGACGACGGTTCATGCAGCGGAACTCCGGCAGGGACGTTGGATGGATTCGGAAAAAGGCCCGTCAGGATAAACCCGGACGCGTGTGCGGCCGGTCACACCCCGTTTCGTTGACGCCACATCGGCGCGCCCGTGGCCGGCCCAGAATGGGGACCGACACCGGAGCACCCGATCCATGGACTTGAACGTCAACGGCCAGACGCTGCCCCTGCCGCCCGAGGCCGTGGCGCCCGACATGCCCTTGCTGTGGGTGCTGCGCGACGTGCTGATGCTGACCGGCACCAAGTTCGGCTGCGGCGTCGCGGCCTGTGGTGCCTGCACGGTGCACGTGGATGGCCAGGCGGTGCGCTCGTGCGTGACGCCGCTCTCGGCCGTGCAGGGCAAGCCGGTGCGCACCATCGAGGCGCTGGGCGCGCCCGGCCGGCCCCACCCGCTGCAGCAGGCGTGGATCGCCCACCAGGTGCCGCAATGCGGCTACTGCCAGAGCGGCATGCTGATGGCGGCCGCCGACCTGCTGGCGAAGAACCCGTCGCCCAGCGATGCCGACATCGATGCGGCCATCACCAACCTGTGCCGTTGCGGCACCTACCCGCGCATCCGCGACGCGATCAAGGGGGCGGCCGCCGCGCTGCGTGGCGACGCCCCGCGGCAGGACAAGGGCAGCGAGGCGCGCGCATGAAGCGGCGCAGCCTGTTGCTGAGCGCGCTGGCCGGCGGCGGCGCGCTGCTGGTCGGCTGGAGCGCGCTGCCGCCGCGCAACCGCATCGGCACGTCGCACCTGCTGCCGGATGCCGACGGCGGCGTGACGCTGAACGGCTGGATCCGCATCGAGCCCGACGGCCAGGTGCAGCTCGCGATGGCGCGCAGCGAGATGGGCCAGGGCGTGCACACCGCGCTCGCGATGCTGGTGGCCGACGAACTCGACACCCCGCTGTCGCGCGTGAAGCTGGTGCAGGCCGCGCCGCAGTCGCTGTACGGCAACGTCGCGATGTTCGTCGGCGCGCTGCCCTTCCATCCCGACGACACCGAGCCCGGCCGCGAGACCGCGACCGTCAAGGCGGGCCAGTGGATGGTGAGCAAGTTCGCGCGCGAGCTGGGGGTCAGCGTGACCGGCGGCTCGTCGAGCGTCGCCGACGCGTGGGACGTGCTGCGCCTGGCCGCGGCCACCGCACGCGCGCAGCTGCTGGGCGCGGCGTCGCTGCAATGGAAGCTGCCGCGCGCCGAGCTGCAGGTGCATGGCGGCATCGTCAGCCATGTGTCGGGTCCGCATGCGCATTTCGGCGAGCTCGCGAAGCTGGCCGCGGCGACGCCGATCGGCGACGTGCGCACCAAGGACCCGAAGGACTGGACGCTGATCGGCACGCCCGCGCCGCGCACCGACCTGGCCGCCAAGGTGGACGGCAGTGCGCGCTTCGGCCTCGACGTGCGCCAGCCGGGCCAGCTCTATGCGGTGGTGCGCCACTGCCCGATGCTCGGCGGCAGCCCGCAGCGCGTGAAGGTCGAGGCGGCGATGCAGCTGCCCGGCGTGCAGCGCGTCGTGCGGCTCGGGCCGTATGCCGGCTCGACGGCGGCGGTGGCCGTCGTCGGCCGCAGCACCTGGCATGCGCGGCGCGGTGCGCAGGCGCTGGAGATCGACTGGGCGCCGCCGCCGGCCGGCGGGGCCGACACGAAGCGCATCGACGAGGCGCTGGAGCAGGCCGCGCGCGAGGCCGCGCACAGCGGCGGCGGC
The DNA here is from genome assembly GCF_056403375.1 of Rhizobacter sp. P2_H2. Taxonomy (NCBI): domain Bacteria; kingdom Pseudomonadati; phylum Pseudomonadota; class Betaproteobacteria; order Burkholderiales; family Sphaerotilaceae; genus Rhizobacter; species Rhizobacter sp. P2_H2. Next base: position 5,596 of record NZ_JBFUFP010000006.1, on the reverse strand, counting down.
TTCGCGTTCCACACCCGCGGCGACGTGCAGCAGGCGCGCACCGGCGCCGCGCGGCAGATCGAGGCGCTGTACCGCGCCCCCTACCTCGCGCATGCGCCGATGGAGCCGATCAACTGCACGGCGCGCGTGCACGACGGCGGCGTCGAGCTGTGGGTGCCGACGCAGGTGCCCGACATGGCGCGTGAGATCGCGGCCCGCGTGGCCGGCGTGCCGCTCGAGGCCGTCACGCTGCACGTCAGCTACCTGGGCGGCGGCTTCGGGCGGCGGCTCGACGTCGACTTCGTCGCGCAGGCGGTGCGCATCGCGATCGAATGCGGCGGGCACCCGGTGCAGCTGGTGTGGCCTCGCGAAGAGGACATCGCGCACGATTTCTACCGCCCGGCCGGCGTCGCGCTGATGCAGGCGAGCCTGGACGCCAAGGGCATGGTCTCGGGCCTGTCGATCACCTCGGCCGGCGACGCGATCACGCCGCGCTGGATCGAGCGCGTGCTGCCGGCGCTGGCCGGGCCGGTCGACACGCCGGACAAGAGCGCGGCCGAGGGCCTGTACGACCTGCCGTACGGCATCTCGCACCAGCGCATCGCGCAGGTCGCCACGCACAGCGGCGTGCCGGTGGGCTACTGGCGCTCGGTCGGGCATTCGCACCATGCGTTCTTCAGCGAATGCTTCATCGACGAGCTGGCCGAGGCGGCGCACCAGGACCCGGTGGCGTTCCGGCTCGGCCTGCTGGCCGACATGCCGCGCCATGCCGCGGTGCTGAAGCTCGCTGCCGCGAAGTCGGGCTGGGGCCGGCCGCTGCCGGTGGGCCAGGCGCGCGGCGTGGCGCTGCACGAGAGCTTCGGCAGCATCGTCGCGCAGGTGATGGAGGTGTCGCTGGCCGATGGCCGGCCGCGCATCCACCGCGTGGTCTGCGCGGCCGACATCGGCACGGTGGTGAACCCGGGCATCGTCGCGCAGCAGATGGAGAGCGGCGTGATCTTCGGCCTCTCGGCGGCGCTGTACGGCCGCATCGACATCGAGGGCGGCGCGGTGAAGCAGCGCAACTTCCCGGATTACAAGGTGCTGACGCTGGCCGAGTGCCCGCGCATCGAGACCCACCTGGTGCCGAGCAGCCGCGCACCCGGCGGCATGGGCGAGCCCGGCACGCCGCCGGCGGCCCCGGCGCTGGCGAATGCGCTGTATGCGCTGACGGGCAAGCGGCAGCGTGCGCTGCCGCTGGTCCTGTAGCGTCAGGGGCGCTTTTCCGCCTGCGCCACTGCGCGCAGCAAGGCCTGCCGCAAGCGGTGCGCATCGATCGGCTTCGTCAGGAACTCGTTCATTCCCGCGGCCAGCGCCTGGTCGCGCTCGGACACCAGCGCGGCCGCCGTCAGCGCGATGATCGGCAGCTCGTCGGCCGGGTGCCGCTCGCGCAGCTGCCGTGCCGCCTCATGGCCGCTCAGCCGCGGCATCTGCACGTCCATCAGCACCGCATCGAACAGCCGGCCGTCGTCGACCGAGCGCCGCACCGCCGCCAGCGCCTCCAGCCCGTCGACGGCCTGCACCACGTCGATGCCCCACTGCTCCAGCATCGCGACGCCGATCATCATGTTGACCGGGTTGTCCTCCACCATCAGCACGTGCGCGCCGGCCAGCGATGCGGTGTCGAGCGATTCGGCATCGGTGCCGACCTCGCGCGCCGGCGTGGCCGGCAGCGGCAGCGCGGCCCAGAAGCGGCTGCCGCGGCCCGGCRCGCTCTCGACGCCGACGCGCCCGCCCATCAGCGTCGCCAGCTCCTTGCAGATCGACAGCCCCAGGCCGGTGCCGCCGAAGCGCCGCGTCGTCGACGAATCGGCCTGCGTGAACGGCTGGAAGAGCCGCTGCTGGGTCGCCTCGTCGATGCCGGGGCCGGTGTCGAGCACCGCGAGCTGCACCAGGCCGTCGCTGCCGACCGAAGCGTCCAGCGTCACGTGGCCGCGCTCGGTGAACTTGATGCCGTTGGTCAGGTAGTTGCTGAGGATCTGCCGCACCCGCACCGGGTCGCCGAGCACCGTGCCCGGCACCTCGGGCGTCATCGCGAGCCGCAGCGACAGCCCGCGCGCCTGCGCGAGCGACTGGTAGGCGCGGTGCACCGCCACCAGCAGCCCGCGCAGGTCGAAGGCCACCGCCTCGACGCTGAGCTTGCCGGCCTCGATCTTCGACAGGTCGAGGATGTCGGAGATGATGCTCGCGAGGTTCTGCGCGCTGTCCTGGATCTGCGCCAGGTACTGGTCGCGGCGCAGCGCGTCGAGCCCCGGGCGCATCGCGAGCCGCGCCAGGCCCAGCAGCCCGTTCAGCGGCGTGCGGATCTCGTGGCTGGTGTTCGCGAGGAACGCGCTCTTGGCCTGGTTGGCGGCCTCGGCCACGTCGCGCGCATGGGCCAGCGCCTGCTCGAAGGCGCGCCGTTCGGTCACGTCCTCGGCGATCCAGATCGTGCCGCCCTGGCTCGGGTGCGTCGGGTCCACCGCCTGCGCGAGCAGGCGGCACAGGAAGCTGCTGCCGTCGCCGCGCCGCATCATGCGTTCGACCTCCACCGGCTCGCCCTGCGCCAGCCGCGGGCCGACCAGCGCGCCCATCTCGGCATAGGCGGCCGCGTCGCTCCACACCACCTGCCCCGGCAGGCCGATCAGCGCACCCGGCGGCCAGCGGAACATCGCCTCGAAGCAGGGGTTGGCCTGCATGAAGCGGCGGTCGCGCGTCAGCGCAATGCCGATCGACGCGTTCTGCAGGATCGCCTCGTGCTCCAGGCGCACCCGTTCGGTCTCGGTCACGTCGCGGCCGTTCAGCACCAGGTAGTCCTGGTCGTCCATCCGGAAGCGCGCCGCCGACAGCAGCAGCGACACGATGCTGCCGTCGCGCCGCACGAAGGTGGCCGGCAGGTCCGTCACCAGGTCGCCCTGGGCCAGGCCCGCGACCAGCGCCTCGCGGTGCGCCTGCCGGTGCCAGATGCCGATCTCGAGCGCGGTGCGGCCGACCACCTCGTCGCTGCGCCAGCCGGTGATGCGCGTGAAGCTCTCGTTGACCATCACGTAGCGGCCGCTCGCGACCTCGGTCAGCGTGATGCAGTCGGGGCTGGTCGCCACCAGGTGCGACAGCAGCGCCTGCGAGCGCCGCTGTGCGGTCTCGGCCTGCACGCGTGCGGTGATGTCGTGGAACATCGACAGCGTCGCCGGGCCGTCGGGTGCGCTGACCCGCATGCCCGAGGCCTGCACGCTCAGCGGTCGATGGTCCAGCGAGACCAGGGTGGAGTCGGCGACGCCCAGGCCCTCGCCGACGGGCAGCGCCTCCAGCGTCGCGACGCGCCGGCGAACCTGTTCCCGCGCTTCGTCGTCGGGGTAGAGGCTTGTCAGGTCGAAACCCTTCATCGCGGCGGCCGACGCGAAGCCGAACATGCGCGCGGCCGCATCGTTGGCGTCGACCGCAATGCCGTGGCGGTGCAGCACCAGCGCGGTCGGCGAGCGCTGGAACAGCTCGCGGTAGCGGCGCTCGCTCTCGGCGGTGGCGCGGCGTGCCTCGACCTCGGCGGTGATGTCGCGGCCCAGCCCCCAGTAGCCGAGGAAGCGGCCATCGGCATCGAAGCGCGGCCGGCCGCTGACCACGCTGTGGCGCAGCTCGCCGTGCTCGCCCGGGCGGCTGGCCATCAGGTTGCTGAACGGCAGGTGGGCTTCGAGGTCGGCGCGGTGGCGGGCCAGCGTGTCGGCGTCCAGCCCGATCTGCGGCATCTCCCACGGGCGGCGGCCCAGGCGCTCCGCCGCGTCGATGCCGGAGTACTGGTTCAGCTTGTCGCTGATGTGCGTGAAGCGCAGGTCGGCATCGAGCTCCCAGTACCAGTCGGCCGCCATCAGCAGCAGGCTGCGGAAGCGCTCCTCGCGGTCGCGCGCCTCGCCGAGCGCGCGGCGCACCACGCCGGCGATCAGCATCCCGCAGGTCGCGCCCGACGCGAAGATCAGCCAGTGCGTCAGCACGCGCACCGGCAGCGGGATGGCATCCGACGGGATCGGCCCGGGCAGCCAGCCCTTGTTGTTCGCCAGGGCCAGGCCCGCGACCGCCGCAGCCATCGCAAGCGTCAGCACGATGCCCGCGGCCGGGCTCGACAGCACGGTGACGACGCAGATCAGCAGCCCGAGGTAGCCGAGGTTCAGCGCATGCACGCCCTGGCCGAGGCCGATCGCGGTGATCAGCACCGCGATGGCGGCGATCCAGCCCATCACATGCACCAGTTTCGGCAGCGCCATGCGGCGCAGGCCCCACAGGCCGAGCGCGAAGCACGCTGCCAGCACCAGGCAATCGCCGACCAGCAGGGCCCGCATGCCGGGGCGGGTGGGCAGGGCGGGCGACAGGTAGATCAGCGCGCCCAGCAGCGAGATCGTGACGCCGACGCCGAAGAACAACCGGGCCACCAGCCGGTCCAGCGGTTCGCGCGGCAGAAGGGGCAAAGGCGAGGAGAGCGGCACGGCGAGGGTCCGCGCGTTGACGACCTGCGCGGTGCCGCCGAGTGTGGCACTGCGCCGCGGCCGTGACGGGGTGGTTTTCCCGGTTTTGCCGGCGTGCCGTGCAGGACTGCACGGCGCGCTGCCTTCGGCAAGGGGTCACGAGGGGTCAGGCGGCGGGTGGGTGCGCATCCATCCGCAGGGCCGATGCCAGGTGCGCCGCCACCACCGCGATGCGTCGCAGGTGGCGCGACTCCGGATGCGTCAGCAGCCACAGCTGCGTCTCGCATTCGGCCAGCGGTTCGCCGAGCGGCTGCAGCGCGCGCCGCTGCGACGCGAGGAACACCGGCGCGATGCCGACGCCCAGCCCGGCGGCGATCGCATCGACCACCGACTGCACGCTGTTGACGCGCAGCACCGGCTCCACCTTCGGCAGGTGCTTCCTGCGCCAGCGCACCGAGGGGTGTTCGGGCAGCGCATCGTCGACGGCGATCCAGCGCGCTGTCGCCAGGTCGGCCAGGTCGATCGGCTTGCGCTGCCGCATCGCCGGCTTCAGCCCGTAGACCGCCGAGCGGATCGGCCCCAGCTCGCGGCCGACGACGTGCGGCGGCGGCTTGACCGTCGCGCGCAAGGCGATGTCGGCTTCGCGCTGCGACAGGTTCACGAGCTCGTTGCGCGCGGTGATCTCCAGCCGCAGCAGCGGGTGCGCCGCCGCCAGGCCGGCCAGTGCCGGCAGCAGCAGGCCGTTCAGGATCGTGTCGGTGGTGCTGATGCGCACCAGGCCGCCGACCGCGCCGGCATCGAGCCGCGCCGCGCTGCGCGCCGACTCCAGCTCGGCCTCGATGCGCTCGGCATGTTGCGCGAGCTGCAGCCCCAGCTCGGTCGCGAGGTAGCCGCTGCGCGAGCGCTCGAAGAGCCGCTGGCCGAGCGCCTTCTCGCAGCGCTGCACGGTGCGGAACACCGTCGAACCGTCGACGCCGGCCAGCGCGCCGGCCGCCGCCAGCGTGCCGCCGCGCACCAGCGCCAGCAGCACGGCCAGCTCGCCGGCGCCGATCGGCGAGCTTCCGTTTGATTGCGTCTGTGCATCCATCGCTTGCCTGCCTGCCTATTTCAAATGCAACGGCGCAATCCTAGATTCACCGCCTCGACAC